>CAZXWM010000481.1:0-2513 GCA_964644215.1 uncultured Phormidium sp. | reverse complement strand
TCTGAAATACGCCCAAGATAAATGTTTAGATGGAGACAATTATCCCCCAACCCCGCAATCTGTACCTCGGGTGGGACCCTATCCGGTGGCTGAGGTGAAGGGGGCGATCGCCCGCGTGGGGATTCTCTTCTATCGCGCCCATTATTTAGCCTCAAATACTAAACCTATTGATGCCATTTGTCAAGCCCTAAGCCAACAAAAGTTACAACCGGTTCCCCTCTATATTTCCTCCCTACGAGATAGGTCGGTTCAAGACCAAGTCATTGAGGTCTTTTCTCAAGTTGACTTAATTCTCAATACCACCGGATTTTCCCTAGCCAAACTCGATCGCGAACAGCCCAATCTCGACCTCTGGCAAACCTTGAATCGCCCCGTTTTTCAGGTTATTCTCAGTGGTGGCGGCCAGGCCCAATGGCAAGACCAAGTCCGGGGCTTATCCCCGCGAGATGTGGCCATGAATGTGGCCTTACCCGAAGTCGATGGCCGGATTATTACCCGGGCCGTGTCTTTCAAACAAATGTCCGAAAAAGACGATCGCCTCGAAACCGAAGTCGTCCGCTATGAACCCGTCGGCGATCGCATCCACTTCGTCGCCGAACTGGCAAAACATTGGGCCAGCCTCATCAAAACCCCCATTAACCAGCAACGGATTGCCCTAATTTTACCCAACTATCCCAACAAAGATGCCCGACTGGCCAATGGTGTGGGCCTAGACACCCCCGCCAGTACCGTGGAAATCCTCAAACGTCTCAAAGCGGCGGGCTATTGTGTCTCAGACGCGCCCCAAACCTCTGAGGAACTGATGACGCTTCTCACCTCCGGCGTTACCAATGACCCCGAAAGTCAGCAAATGCGCCCCGTCTATCAAACCCTCTCCCTCGAAGACTATCAAAGGGCATTTGCACAACTCCCCGCCGCCGTGCGTGAGGGCATCGAACGCCGCTGGGGACCGCCTTCTGGGGACTTTGCGATCGCCGGCATCCAACGAGGCCATCTCTTTATCGGCATCCAACCGGCCCGAGGCTACGATCGCGACCCCAGCCTAAACTACCACGCCCCCGACCTCGAACCCAGCCACGACTATTTAGCCTTTTACATCTGGCTGCGACAACAGTTCCAAGTTCAAGCCGTCGTTCATGTCGGCAAACATGGCAACCTAGAATGGCTACCGGGTAAAAGTGTCGCCCTCTCCAACACTTGTTACCCCGAAGCCGTCTTTGGCCCCCTACCCCATTTCTACCCCTTTATTGTCAACGACCCCGGCGAAGGGTCCCAAGCCAAACGCCGCAGTCAAGCGGTGATTTTAGACCATCTCACGCCACCCATGACGCGGGCAGAACTCTATGGCAAATTAGATTGTTTAGAGGGGTTAATTGATGAATACTACGAAGCCGAAAGCTTAAATCCCACTCGTCTCAAAGACCTTTCCGGTCGCATTGAACGCCTGATTCAAGAGGAAAACCTACATCGGGATTTAGGACTGAGTGAAGACATCGAAGAAACAGTCCTCATGACTCAATTAGACGGTTATCTTTGTGAACTCAAAGAAGCCCAAATTCGCGATGGCTTACATATTTTTGGTATCTGTCCCGAAGGAGAACCGTTACGGGATTTAGTGGTCTCCATTGCCCGCTGTCCCGGACGGGGACGAGTGGGCTTAACCCAAGCCCTGGCGGAGTCTTGGGGCTTAGACCTTGACCCCCTCACCACCCCAGCCACAGACCCCTTAGCGGGGCAATTCCGCAATGTGGGGGATGCGGTGGCGGCGTTGGAAACCGAAGCGGCGCGACTGGTGGCGGGGCTGATTGCGGGGAAACCGAGTCAGGTGGCCGCCCCAGTTCAGGATTGCTTGCAATGGATTGAAACGAGCTTGTTGCCGGCCTTGCGGGGTTGCGATCGCGAACTGACGAACCTAGTCCGGGGCTTACGGGGTGAGTATATCCCCTCTGGGGCCTCAGGCGCACCCACTCGCGGCCGTCCCGAAGTTCTCCCCACCGGGCGTAACTTCTATTCCGTGGATATCCGCGCCATCCCCAGTGAAAGTGCCTGGGATGTGGGACGCAAAGCAGCGGAGGTCTTAATTGACCGCTATACCCAGGAAAACGGCGAATATCCTAAAACCCTCGGCTTATCGGTTTGGGGAACCTCGACCATGCGCACAGGAGGCGATGATATTGCCCAGGCCCTAGCGTTACTAGGGGTGCAGCCGATTTGGGATGGCTTAGGGCGGCGCGTGGTGGATTTCGAGATTTTGCCTCTGTCGCTGTTGCAACGGCCCAGAGTCGATGTGACGCTGCGGATTTCTGGCTTTTTCCGGGATGCGTTCCCGAATTTGATTGACTTGTTTGATGCGGCGGTTAGGGCTGTGTCTGAGTTATCGGAGTCCCCTGAGGAGAATCCCTTGGCAGCCCAAGTGCAGCAAGAGTCGGCGTTTTGGCAGGGTCAAGGGTTGACAGAGGCGACGGCCCAACGGCGATCGCGTTATCGGGTGTTTGGGTCAAAACCGGGGGCCT
>CAZXWM010000480.1:0-2526 GCA_964644215.1 uncultured Phormidium sp. | reverse complement strand
TAGGCGTGTGTTCACCCTTACTGTTTGAGGCGGAGTTGCGACGATGCTGTATCCCGTTGTCTGGCGCGACGATCGCGTGGCGCTAATTGACCAAAATCGATTACCCCGAGAATTAACCCAAGTCGAAATTCGCCGCAGTGATGACATGGCGATGGCCATTAAAACCATGATTGTTCGGGGTGCGCCTGCGATTGGGGTGGCGGCGGCTTATGGGATGTATTTGGGTGCGCGGGAAATTGAAACCCGCGATCGCACGGCCTTTCTCGAACGCCTCGAAGCGGTGAGCCAGATGCTGCGGGAGACTCGTCCGACGGCGGTTAACCTCTTTTGGGCCATTCAGCGGATGTTGAAGGTGGCCCGCACCACCCCCGGAAGCGTCGAACAGGTGCGTCAAACCCTATTAGAGACGGCTAAAGCCATTAATGCTGAGGATATCGAGACTTGTCAGGCGATCGGCGATCGTGGCTTAGGGGTTCTACCGAACCAACCTGAGAAACTACGCCTGTTGACCCACTGTAACGCCGGGGCGTTGGCAACGGCAGGCTATGGAACAGCCCTAGGGGTGGTACGTTCAGCCTATACAGCGGGACGCTTAGAACGACTCTATGCTGATGAAACCCGTCCCCGGCTTCAGGGTGCAAAACTGACCACCTGGGAATGTATTTATGACGGGATTCCGGTCACCGTGATTACTGATAGTATGGCCGCTCATTGTATGCAGCAAAATATGGTGGATGCGGTGGTGGTTGGGGCTGATCGCATTGCAGCCAATGGCGATACGGCTAACAAGATTGGGACTTATAGCCTGGCGTTGGTGGCCAAGGCTCATAATATCCCCTTTTTTGTGGCCGCCCCGAAATCTACGGTAGACTTGAGCTTGAGTGATGGTAGCCAGATTCCCATTGAGGAACGAGACCCGATGGAGATTTATCAAATTGGTGAGACGCGCCTAGTTCCCCAGGGGGCTGAGTTCTATAATCCCGCCTTTGATGTCACGCCAGCGGAGTTGATTAGCGCCATTATTACCGAACAGGGGGCGATCGCGCCGGCAGAACTTCAGAGTATTTTTGCTAATTCCTCCCACGCCTCCTAGGTCATTGCCTCCGTTTGCAGAAATTAGCTTGTACAATAGCCATTAAGTCGCCCTTCGACATCATGCCGAGCGATTCTCACCGCGTCGTTGCCATCTATCCCGGTAGCTTTGACCCCATTACCCTTGGCCATCTCGATATTATCGAGCGAGGTTGTCGATTATTTGACAAAGTGGTGGTTGCTGTGGTAACGAATCCAAATAAAAGTCCTCTCTTGGAGGTTGATGAGCGCATCGGGTTGATTGAGCAAAGCACCGACCATCTCAACAACATTGAGATCGATCGCTTTGATGGCCTTACCGTAAACTACGCTAAACTCAAAGGGGCAAGTGTCCTGCTTCGCGGACTAAGGGTGCTGTCTGATTTCGAGATGGAGTTACAAATGGCTCATACCAACAAAACTCTCTCGGACTCCATCGAGACCGTGTTTCTCGCGACTAGCAACGAATATAGCTTCCTCAGCAGTAGCCTGGTCAAAGAGGTTGCTCGCTTCGGCGGCTCTGTTGATCGCTTTGTACCTCCACCTGTAGCCACAGAGATTTATCGATGTTACGTCAGGACTCAGCCGGGATCGACTCCCAATCCGAAAACCGCCAACCTCAACCCGAACCGACCGCGCCTGTAGATGGCGATCGCGCCGAACAGACGGGTTCAGGAAGTGTCAATATCCAGCAAGCCTTAAATCGTATCGAGGAAGTTATCCTCGATAGTCCTCGTATTCCCTTTACAGGACGGACACTCATTGACGAGGAACCGCTACTCGATCTCCTCGATGCGATTCGGCTCAATCTTCCCACCGCGTTTCAGGAAGCCGAAGAGGTGGTTCGTCAGAAAGACGAGATTTTCCGCCAAGCCGAACAGTACGGCCGGGAAATTGTGGACGCCGCTGAACAGCAAGCCGCCAATATCCTCGATGAGATGGGATTGGTGCGTCAGGCTAAGGTCGAAGCGGATCGAATGCGTCAACAAGTCCGGGCCGATTGCGAGGTGGCCCGGGAACAAGCCATTCGTGAGATCGAACAACTCCAACAGCAGGCGCAACAGGAGCTTGAGCAGATCCACGCGCGAGCCTTGGCCGAAGCTAGTACCATTGAATCTGGTGCGGATGAGTACGCCGATAAGGTGCTTCAGAACATTGAGCAACAACTCAGTGATATGATGCGCGTCATCCGTAATGGCCGCCAGCAACTTCAGCAGGAGTCCACCTATCGCGCTCATCAGAAGGAGAGTAGTTCTCAAGCGATTCGCCGCTACTGATGGCGACGATGAGGCTAGGGTTCGTCGAGTCCCAGTTCTCGTAACCGTTGTTCCATGGCTTTAAGTTGTGCTTCAGCGGTTTCGGCTCGTTGTTCGGCGGTTTTGGCTCGTTGTTCGGCTTCTCGACGACGGCGAGCGAGTTCAATAAACCCCAAAAACGGCTCTCCTGTGGGAGTGA
>CAZXWM010000479.1:0-2552 GCA_964644215.1 uncultured Phormidium sp. | reverse complement strand
GATTTTCAGGGATTCCTTATAGCTACGAGCCAAACCGTTGGGGGGTTGCAGGATGTCCAGTTCTCGCAGGATTTCCTCAAAGCGTTCCCGGTCTTCCGAGGCATCAATCGAGTCCGGGGAGGTTCCCCAGATGGGGGCGTTGGCTTTGGCGAGAGGAACTGCCAGTTTTAGGGGAGTTTGGCCGCCAAACTGGATGATGATGCCCTCGGGATTCTCCGCCTCGATGATGTTGAGGACATCTTCTTGAGTGAGGGGTTCAAAGTAGAGGCGATCGCTCGTGTCGTAGTCCGTCGAGACGGTTTCGGGGTTGGAGTTGACCATAATCGTCTCGAAGCCCTTATCTCGCAGGGCAAAGGAGGCGTGACAGCAGCAGTAGTCAAATTCAATCCCTTGGCCAATGCGGTTCGGTCCGCCGCCGAGAATCATGACTTTGCGGCGATCGCTCGTTAGATGTTCATTGCCCTCATCGTAGCTGGAGTAGTAGTAGGGGGTTTGGGACTCAAAC
The DNA here is from genome assembly GCA_964644215.1 of uncultured Phormidium sp. Lineage (GTDB taxonomy): Bacteria > Cyanobacteriota > Cyanobacteriia > Cyanobacteriales > Geitlerinemataceae > Sodalinema. Next base: position 2,047 of record CAZXWM010000479.1, on the reverse strand, counting down.
TCCGCTGCACAGGTATCCACCATTTTGTAAGCGGGGATGACCCCGAGTTGTTTGCGGTAGCTGCGCACTTCGTTTTCTGTGGATTTCGTGGCGAAGGCGATTTGGCGATCGCTAAAGCCGTGTTGCTTCACCTCACGCATTTGCAGGGCTGAAATTTCCGCGAGGGGCGATCGTTTCAACCACTTCTCCATCGCCAGTATCTCGGCAAACTTATCCAGGAACCAGATATCAATCCCCGTCAGTTCATAGATTTCTTCCACCGACATTCCCAGCAGTAACGCCTGATGCACCGTAAACATCCGCTCTGGGTTGGGCTGACGTAACCCCGCCCGCACCTGAGTCAAGCTGGGGAGTTTGCCCATCGACTGGCAACCCCAACCCCAATGGCCCGTCTCTAGGGAGCGAAATGCTTTCTGGAATGATTCACAAAAGGTGCGTCCAATGGCCATGGCTTCTCCCACGGATTTCATCTGGGTGGTGAGAATTGCCTGGGTTCCGGGGAACTTCTCGAAGGCAAAGCGAGGAATCTTCGTCACCACATAGTCAATGGTGGGTTCAAAGCTGGCGGGGGTTTTCTTAGTAATGTCGTTGGGAATCTCGTCGAGGGTATAGCCCACTGCCAACTTGGCCGCAAACTTGGCAATGGGGAACCCAGTGGCTTTACTCGCCAACGCCGAACTCCGCGACACCCGAGGGTTCATCTCAATCACCACTACATCGCCATTGACGGGGTTCACCGCAAACTGGATATTTGACCCCCCAGTTTCCACGCCAATCTCGCGAATAATTTTAATTGAGGCATCCCGCAGCCGTTGATATTCCTTGTCGGTGAGGGTTTGGGCTGGGGCGACGGTAATCGAGTCGCCGGTGTGAACCCCCATGGGGTCAATGTTTTCAATGGAGCAGATAATCACCACATTATCGGCTAAATCCCGCATCACCTCCAATTCATACTCTTTCCAGCCGATGAGGGATTTCTCGACCAAAATCTGACTCACGGGTGAGGCGTCGAGTCCTCCCTGAGCCATTTCTTCAAATTCTTCTTGGTTATAGGCAATGCCGCCCCCAGAACCGCCCAGGGTAAACGCCGGGCGAATAATCAGGGGGTAGGAGCCAATTTCGACTCCAACGGCTCGGGCTTGTTCTAAGGTTGAGGCAATGCCGGAGGGGCAGCTTTGCAGTCCGATTTTGTCCATGGCCTGTTTGAACAGGTCGCGGTCTTCGGCTTTCTGGATGGCGGGCAGTTTGGCACCAATCAGTTCCACCCCATACTTCTCCAGTACGCCGTTTTCGGCTAGGTTCACGGCCAGGTTGAGGGCTGTCTGTCCGCCCATGGTGGGTAGAACTGCATCGGGCCGCTCTTTGGCGATAATCTGCTCGACGATATCGGGGGAGAGGGGTTCGATGTAGGTGCGATCGGCCATCTCTGGGTCGGTCATGATGCTGGCAGGGTTGGAGTTGACCAGGATGGTGAAGTATCCCTCCTCCCGTAAGGCTTTTAAGGCTTGGGTTCCGGAGTAGTCGAATTCGCAGGCTTGTCCGATCACGATCGGACCGGAACCGAGTAAGAGAATTTTTTGGATATCTTCGCGACGAGGCATGGTTGGTTCGTCTCTCAATGATGACGGGATTCTAAATCCTGACTATTCTACGGGTTTTTTCCGGTCTCAATCGCCTCTTGAGCGCCTTTCCCAAGATTTGATGACTTCCTGCGACTCCCAAGTTCCCTGCCTCAGTAGTGGCGATCTCGGTTTTACCAACTCTATTTGCCAACTTTATATATATGAGTCCTCCAATCTTAGGCGAGACTCCTGCCTCCTGAGTCAGGGTCAACTGCTGGCGATCAAAAATCCCCTCATCGGACGATCCAAGTCGCCGGTGAGGGGTCAAAGGGGGGAATCGAGGAAAAAATCAAAAAAATTTTTCAGCCCCAAAAGCTTGCTCAGAGGGGATTACAGGGATTCCCCCAAAAATTTTCCAAAAAAAGATTCTAAAAAGGGTTGACAGCCCCAGATAGTCTTGTTAGATTAGTTAAGCGCTCGGGAGG
>CAZXWM010000478.1:0-2563 GCA_964644215.1 uncultured Phormidium sp. | reverse complement strand
GTTTCAAGCAAGAAGTTTTACAATCTGAGATTCCGGTCTTAGTGAACTTCTGGGCGCCTTGGTGCGGCGTGTGTCATCTCATTCACCCCCAGTTGACACAGTTTCGTCGCGAGTCTGGCGATCGCATCAAGATTATTGATGTTAACGCCGATGAGAGTTTACGTCTAGCCAGTACCTATCGTTTAGCCACTCTGCCCACTCTACTGTTGTTTGACGGCGATCGCATCGTCGAACGCATTGAGGGCTTCCAAGGTCGTGACAGCCTGCGATCGCAATTGTTACAGATGGTCGAACAATACGCCAGCGATCGCTCGATGGCTCTGCCGTCCTAGGATATCCCACGGTCGCACCTGAGCGAGTGACACCCTGTCCAAATTTGCCAAATGTCAATCTCCGCCGAGATCTCACCTAGGGGGTTTCGGCGGTTTCCCTGTCCCGTTATAGCAGACGCAGCGTTAGTTAAGACGCCTGTTCCGAAGTTGCCTATTCCCTGTTGCCTATTCCCTAAGATCGCCAAGATCGCCTCATCTGACTCCCCGAACCTGAAAAAAAATTTCAACAACCCACGAGAGTTTGACGTTTTCGTTCAAGGCCTGTGTCACAATAGGAGCGTCATTTTGTCTGAATGTGAAGAAATATAAACTCATACAGTTGCAATGGAACCCCTATATCAGTACGCCTGGCTGATCCCAGTGCTGCCCCTCATCGGGGCAACCCTGGTTGGCTCAGGCCTAATTTCCTATAACCAAGCCACCAATCGGCTACGCCAAGGCAACGCTGTTGTCATCCTCTCCTTGCTCGGAGCGGCCATGGTCATGTCCTTCGCTCTCCTCTGGAGTCAGCTACAAGGTCATGCCCCCGTTACCCAAACCCTAGAATGGGCCGCCGCCGGAGACTTTCACCTGAACATGGGATTTATCATCGATCCCCTCACGACCGTCATGTTGGTGATTGTCAGCACCGTTGCCCTGCTGGTGATGATCTACACCGACGGCTACATGGCCCATGACCCCGGTTATGTGCGCTTTTATGCCTATCTCAGTCTCTTTAGTTCCTCCATGTTGGGCCTCGTCATTAGCCCCAACCTGGTTCAGATCTATATTTTCTGGGAACTGGTGGGGATGTGTTCCTACCTGCTGATCGGCTTCTGGTACGATCGCGAAGCCGCCGCCGATGCCTGCCAAAAGGCCTTCATTACCAACCGCGTCGGGGACTTCGGCTTACTGCTGGGCATCCTAGCCCTCTACTGGGCCACCGGTAGCTTTGAATTTGCCGAAATCGGTGAAAACCTCGAACACCTCATCTCGACCGGCGCCTTAAGCAGCGGTATGGGGGTTCTCTTTGCCGTCTTGATCTTCCTCGGACCTGTAGCCAAATCGGCTCAGTTCCCCCTTCATGTCTGGCTGCCGGACGCGATGGAAGGGCCAACCCCCATCTCTGCCCTGATCCATGCCGCCACCATGGTGGCCGCCGGCGTGTTCCTGATCGCCCGGATGTTCCCCGTGTTCGAGGCCGTTCCCGCTGTTCTCGATATCATTGCCTGGACAGGTGCCTTCACCGCCTTTCTCGGTGCCAGTATCGCCATTACGCAAAATGACATCAAAAAAGGCCTGGCCTACTCCACCATCTCCCAACTGGGCTATATGGTCATGGCCATGGGCGTCGGTGCCTACAGTGCCGGACTCTTCCACCTGATGACTCATGCCTACTTCAAAGCCATGCTGTTCCTCTGCTCTGGCTCAGTGATTCATGGCATGGAAGAGGTCGTTGGCCATAACCCCGATCTCGCTCAAGATATGCGTTTGATGGGGGGACTGCGCAAATATATGCCCTTTACCGCCAGCACCTTCTTGGTGGGAACCTTGGCGATTTGTGGGATTCCGCCTTTTGCCGGATTTTGGTCCAAAGACGAAATTCTTGGGGCTGCTTTTGCCGCCAATCCTGCCCTCTGGGCCATTGGCTGGCTAACGGCTGGCATCACCGCCTTTTATATGTTCCGGATGTACTTCAGCACCTTTGAAGGCAGTTTCCGGGGCAACGACGAGGAGATTCGCAAGCAATTGAGTCCTAACGCTCATGGTCATGATCACGATGACCACGACGACCATAGCCATAGCCACAGTCCCCATGAATCTCCCTGGACGATGACCTTTCCCTTAGTGATGCTGGCGATTCCCTCGGCCTTAATTGGTTTCGTGGGGATGCCCTTCGCGAATCGCTTTGAACGGTTCATCCATGCCCCCGGTGAGGTGGTTCCCAGCTTAGCGGAAATGGCTGAAGAGTTTGAACTCGGTGAATTTGTGATCATGGCCGGCAGTTCCGTGGGCATTGCCCTGTTGGGGATTACCCTGGCCTCGCTGATGTACCTGGGCCGGAAAATTGACCCAGCGGCGATCGCCAAAACCCTACAACCGCTCTATCAGTTCTCCCTCAACAAGTGGTATTTTGACGAACTCTATGACAAGGTTTTTGTCAAAGGCAGTCGTCGTCTCGCTCGCCAGGTGATGGAAGTGGACTACCGCATTGTCGATGGGGCCGTGAACCTCACCGGACTTGCTACTCT
>CAZXWM010000477.1:2134-2570 GCA_964644215.1 uncultured Phormidium sp. | reverse complement strand
CACCGCTAAGCCTTCGGCTCTAACGGGAGTCTTCTTTTGACATTTAAGATAAGAAAAGCGACCCCATAACTGGCCGTACAATGGCGACATCTACGAAATGAGCGGTAATCAGCAGCACAATCTCAAATGAGTTTGCCCGGATGTAGAGTCAAGTTGAGTCCATCTGCTCATTGAGCCATCTTGAGCTGTTGTATCGCGATCGTCTGAGTCTGAGATTGCGTAACGAGGTGAGAACCATGAATGACCATCAAAGCACTTTGCCAGATCCACAACGAATTATGGCGGCTGTTGTCTTTAGTGATGCGGTGGGGTTTAGTGCCAGAATGGCCGCTGATGAAGAGCGAACCCTAGGGTTAGTCGAGCGAGATTTGCTGTTAATGAGGCAAATTTGTGAAGAGAAGCAGGGCCAGGTTCTCAAATCGACAGGAGACGGATT
>CAZXWM010000477.1:0-2124 GCA_964644215.1 uncultured Phormidium sp. | reverse complement strand
AATGTACTTTGACAATGCCTTGCAAGCGGTGGCTTGTGCTTTGGAGATTCAGAAAAAGTTGGCAAACCAGTCAAAATCTCTCTCGGATGAAGATGTTTTAAATCATCGCATTGGTATTCATTTAGGCAATGTTTACCTCAAAGATAATGACATTATGGGCAACGGGGTTAACATTGCGGCTCGTCTGCAAACTCAGGCTGAACCGGGAGGAATTTGTTTGTCGAAAACTGTTTATGATGATGTCAAAAAAACATTATCTGTCAAGGTGACCTATTTAGGCTTGCGAGAACTCAAGAATATCAGTGAAGCCTTCCCCGTTTATCAAATTCTTTTAGAATCCCCCCGTACCAGGTTGCGATCGCCCGCACCACCCCTACGACAAGACTATCGTAACCGTCAAGTTTTACTCGATAAAGTTAGTCATTATTGGATTGAGGGGGTTCTCGAAACCTCCTTACAACGTCGTGTCGCTCTGGAGTTGGGTTTAGACTCCCGTGACGATCTACTCGATCGCCCATGGAGTCTCCTCTGGCGCAGTCAGGATACGTCGGATCTGTTACCTCCAGAAACCCGAGCGATCGCCAAATTTGATGACTTAGGTGCATCACGAAGTTTGCTGATTTTAGGCGCTCCTGGTTCGGGGAAAACCACCACGCTCTTAGAAATTGCTCGGGAGTTGATTGAACGAGCTAAATATGATGTAAATTTAGCGATTCCTGTTATTTTCAATCTGTCATCCTGGCCCGGAAAACGACAGACGATCGCCGACTGGTTGGTGGACGAACTCAACAGAAAGTATCAGGTTCGCCGCGAAATTGCCAAAACTTGGCTTCAGGAGCAGAAACTATTATTACTCCTTGATGGCTTGGATGAAGTCAATCCCACAAATCGCGAGTCTTGTGTCGAGGCCATCAACCAATTTTATCAGGATCATGGTCAAACGGATCTAATTGTCTGTAGCCGTATTGGTGATTACGAAGCTCTCCAGACTCGTTTACAGCTTCAAGGCGCAATTTGTCTGCAACCGTTAACCCCAGAACAGGTTAAACAGTATTTTTTAAATTCTGGCGAAGATCTCGCGGCGATCGCTCAAATCATAGAGGAGGATTCAAGCCTACAAGAACTGGCGCGATCGCCCTTAATGTTGAGTATTATGTCCATCGCCTATAAGGGAATTTCTGCTCATGAAATCCAAACTATAGTTAATGTCGAGGAACGACGTCAGCATTTATTTGATACCTATATTGAGCGAATGCTGGCTCGGCGCGTTGCTGACAAGCCTTATCAGGATCAGCAAACCAAACATTGGCTCCGTGAGTTGGCTCGCCAGTTAGTTAAAGAGTCTCAGACGGTGTTTTTAATTGAGGGGATTCAACGGAGTTGGTTAAGTCGTAAGTCTCAAAAATTTGAATATAATGCCAAACTTTTCTCTATTCTAGGTGCAGTTTTTGGGGTAATTTTTTTAATGATACTACCCAATTTTGCAAATGTTTTTAGACTCGATTTTTCTTCATTTTTTATAATAACAATAACTGGGGCAGTCTTAGGATTTATTAGTGCAGTGTGTTGGGCCGTCTTCCGTCAAGTATTTGGACCTAGAGTGTTCTCTCCTCTCGGGGTCTTTAGTTATAGCTCTGTCACCGGGGCGATCGCAGTCCTCCTCGGACTACAAGCCACTCGTTTTTATGAAGATTGGATAATTTACAAAAAATCCTATCTAGTTTTTGGTGATCAGGAAGCCCTGCCCTTCTTATCTGTAATTTATGCCGCTAGTGCCATTCTGTTTTTGGTAGTAGCTAAAAATCCCATTACCCCGTACAATAAAATTCAGTGGTCTTGGTTTTGGGCAAAACAAAAACTGATAGATGGGATGCTCTGGGGCTTGGGTTTTGGTATTATTTTCGGTACATTTTTTATGTTTTATGTATTTATTGCATTAGCGGATTATCCTGGGTTTAGTACCAGCGCTAATTCTAACTTAGCTCGATTTTTAGCTCCCTTCATCTTAGGGATTCCCTTAGCACTTATCGTTCAACTTTTGGGAGGACTTATTGCTTTTCTGATTGGTGGTTTCACCGGAACGGATGTTGACGGCAACGAAGTCAGCTTGTCTGATTTTGCCGG
>CAZXWM010000476.1:0-2583 GCA_964644215.1 uncultured Phormidium sp. | reverse complement strand
ATACCCGCCAAGAAAACGGGTGTAATCAAGAGTTGGCTGAGGAGAGCACTCGACCACCAGATGGCAAAGGAACGGGGAATGTCTGAGGCAGGAATTAGGCCGATCGCCACTAGGGGAAAGACCCCCAAGATTGCGCCAATCAGGGATGCGGGAATGAGGCTGAGGATAAAGAGTCCCACGTGGGGAACTCGTTGCAAGATGGTGCCTTGAGGTATCCAGGAGCGCAATAGGGCCAGAACGACGCTGAGTTCTAAGGCGTTGCTGCTACCATGGATGAGACTACAGAAGAGGATGCTGATTAGTCCTGGAGGGGTTGGACTGAGGGATAAATCGAGGCTAGTCGAGAGCATCGATCCCAAAAAGACACCGGGAACCGCTCGCCATTGCGATCGCCACAAACTCACTCCGAGAATGAGTCCTGTGGGGAACCAAACGGAGGAAATATTACCGGGTAAGGTGGCAAATCTTAGGGAGACTTGAGCGCTCAGGAAATAGAGGAGGGCAATGGCGACCCACTCTAGTAGCTGGCGACTCCAGGGGGTAGAACGGTTCAGTACGGGAAGCTTCACAGAAAACTTAGAGACACTTAGGGAGGAGTTGCTGCCAGGACTTAGGGAGAATCGGGGTTGGGGTCAAGGCGATCGAGCCGAGCTTCTAGAGCGTCGAGACGCTGTTTTTGTTCCACGACTAGGGTGGCGAGGCGCTCCAAGGCGGGAGTCGGGGCTGAGGGGTGGCGCGTCTGGGGGCGGAGGTTGGGGGGAATCGTGGCGGAATCACGACGTTGGGGTGGGAACGGGTTTTGATTGACTTGGCGCTCGAGCTGTCGAACTTGAGATTGCAGGTGACGAATTTGCGATTCTAGGTGGCTGATGCGGCTGTCAGCAAAAGCCAGCGCAGGGGAGACGTGAACTCCAATGGCGATCGCCACAAGAAGTCCAAGTATCCACTGCGTGAGGTGATGGTCTCGTCGCATTACTGAGTAACCCGGGACAGGGCCAGGACTTGGGGTTAGGCCGTTAGCCGTTGTTCAGGAACCTGAAGGCTACGGGTGGGGATGTGAAAGCGATCGCCGTAGGTGAGGACATGAACTCTTAAGTTAAAGATACTTAAGGGGTTAATGGCATCAACATAGGGTTCATTGGTGTAGTCGACTTCACCGGGATCGATAATGGTCACAGTTCCTTTTCCTAAGACCTGAATTAAGCCATCACCTTCAAAGAGGGCGCAGGTATCTTCGTCAATGCCGACTCCAATGCGATCGGGGTTAGCGGAGATAGCGCTCATGAGTCGGGCCATACGGTTACGGTTATGGAAATGCTGATCCACAATCACCTGAGGAATAATCCCGAGGCCCGTGGTCATATCCACAAGAGAGCGGTTGGGGGACTCCCCACTGCCCCCACCGGCGATCATGTGATAGCCCATAACGGCAGCACCGGCGCTGGTTCCGGCTAGGACGATTTCCCCTCGTTGAACTTGCAAGAGGATTTTCTCCATCAGGGGGGTATCCGCGAGCAAGGAACAGAGGCGAAGTTGGTCGCCTCCGGTCATAAAGACACCGGTACAGTCTTCGAGATCGTTTTGCCAAATGGGATCTTCTCCCTGATAGCGCTCACGGATATCGAGGATGCGGACGGCTTTAGCTCCCATATCCTCAAAGATATCCCGATAGCGGTTGCCGATCGCCGCTGGTTCCCGTGAGGCTGAGGGAATGATAGCAATTTGGGCATCCCGACCTCCTGAACGGTTAAAGAAGGTTTGCAGGATTTCGCGCCCGTGAACTTTATCTTCCGCGCCGCCGATTACCAAAATCGTTGTTTGAGGAGAATGGGACATCGTCGGTTCGAGAGATTGAGCATCTGTTTGGATCATAGGGAATTAGGGCGTAATGGACTTCTAGTCTAAGGATGTTCTACCGGACGTTGGTCTACGGGTCGCGGTTCATCGGAACGTTTACCTTCTCTTCGAGACGCTACGTGAGCGGTAGAGCGCTAACCCGCCGGGGACGTTGATGTCAACGCAAAGGGTGGGGAGCGATGGGGATATGGGGGTGAAGCGAAGGAGCGCGCAGGTAATCTAACCCTATGTTTGCTGGGGTCGATTTGCGCCAACAGCGCCAACAGTATACAAAAACTCGGGACGCTTTGTGACTGCGACAACCGTCAATTTTTGGCTTAACATTGGCTTAACAACGGGTAGCCATTCAAGTTTCCCTATAATACCATCTTGGCTGGCATGAGTTCAGACCGGGTCAAGGGGTCAGATTCGGGGCACCGGGTTGATGAGGAGAACGGCTGTTGAAGACTGGGGCGACCTGTTAGAGTAAATGCAGTAGTGCGATTCGTTTGGAGGGAAAGTTAAGGCTGAAACGCCTGAAACGAACCTTCAGTATAGGATACGGCGAAAGGTTACACCATGAGTACCCGCCCTATATAACTTCTACAGCGTCCTAAGAAATGTATAACACGATACATTTTTCGGTAGGGATTGGCAAGGTCAAAGGGTCTTCACATAAAACCCGGAGCCAAACGTCTAACGACAGCCCAAGTTTTAGAATTGACAACCCTAGGACTTAAGCGGGGT
>CAZXWM010000475.1:0-2586 GCA_964644215.1 uncultured Phormidium sp. | reverse complement strand
TGCGGGCTGAATCTTGGGGATACCAGTCCACAAATTCATCGAAGGAGATGGGTTTTGTAATGGTTTGAATCATAGTTGTCCTGAACTTGTGGATTCACGTGAATCCAGGATAGCAAAAACCAGGGCGACCACTCAGACGGAGACACCCGATTTCTTCGAGAAATCGAGTGTCTGAATCTTGAAGCGGGGCCGTCGGAGAGTCTGTGAACTACCCTGAATCCCAAATTGGCCTCACGAACCTAGGGCCGATCAGGGAGCCTGACTGTTCGCTACATTGGACGCAAATCTCGCAAATGCCCAGTTTTCCGTGGGTTTAGACGGTCTGTCGGGGTGGTTTTTGGGAGTCTGGATACAAGAGGAGTAACCTATCACATTGCCATTTTTTTCGATTTTGGGGCAATTGTCAACCCCTGAGGGGACTTTTTTGGCGAGTTTCTGGAAAATTGGGGTCAGACTTGAGTTTCTAAGGTTTTAATCTATTTTATGAGCTAGAAAATCTAAAAATATACTGTTTTTCTTGCTATAACTTTATGCAATAAATCCTGACAACTCTTGTCAGGCAGGCGTTTCACGAAAAATTTTAAGCCGTAAGCCAAAATTCAAAACATATCATTTAAGCAATTTACACAATTCATAGAATGCCATTTTGCGGTGCAAGGAGGGGAGTTGCGGGTTGAGTCCATCTCTCCTGGCGGCGGCCAATGGGAGAGAGGAAGGGAGATAGCGAAATTGCCATTTTGCAGGAGGTGATTGGCAACTCTTGGCTAAATGTCAGGGAATCTGGATGTAGTTTTGTAACAGACCCCTCGGGCTGGGGGTGGGTTTCTAAGACTCGGGTTCACTGTCTATCGTCACATCCTGCAATTCCTCATCAAAACGGACATAGAGTAGATTGGGGCGACAGCAGACTTGGCAATCTTCGACGTAGGATTGTTGCGCCCCGGCACTCCAGTCGACAAAGGTACTGTTTTCCTCGCCACAGTAGGCACAGCTATAGGTTGCGGTGTTTTGCATGGGTTGCTTCTCGGGGGGGTTCTAGTTGGCCTGGCGTTCACATTCGCGTTTCGTCACCTCATGGCGATAGCGAAACATATCCCGGAGGCGATCGCCGACAAACCATCCCAGCAACGGTTCCGAGAGCGGCGATAGGGGAATTTCATAGGTAATACTGTCCGTGAGGCGGGTTTGGCCGTTCTCCTGAGTGAATTGGTGGCGATGTTGCCAATAGTCCATGGGGCCGTCGAGTTGTTCGTCGGTGAAGAGATAGGGGCGATCGCACTCCGTATGACGAGCCAACCAGGTGACGGGAAACGGCCCGAGATAAATCTTAAACTCCGTGATTGCCCCGACATCCAAGCCGCCTTCGCGTCGCACCACCTCAACCGGTTGCCAAGGGGGAGTTAGAATTTGCAGAATATCGGCCCGTTCGTGAAACTGCCAAACCGTTTCAATCGCTGCGTCAATTTGGCTCGAATAGGTAAATGTCAGCATAACTCCCCCAGATTGTCCCACTCATCCTACCGCGATCGCCCCCATGACTCAATCGACCCGTTCCTGGCGAGACTCCCTACTTCTCTATCTCCTCCTCAGCCTCATCGCCGTGATCATGCTCTTTCCCCTGCTTTGGCTATTGAGTACCGCCCTAAAATCTCCCCAAGAAAATCTCTTTCAACTTCCACCGCAATGGATTCCCCAACATCCCACATTAGAGAATTTCAGCACCGTCTGGAACAGTCAACCCTTTGGCCGCTATCTTTTTAATAGTAGTTTTGTGGCCATCTGCACCGTCGTCTGCAATCTCCTTTTTTGTTCCCTCGCCGCCTATCCCCTCGCCCGACTTGAATTTACTGGGCGAAGGGTAATTTTTGCCAGTATCTTGGCAACCCTCGCCATCCCCTTTCAAATCATCATGGTTCCCCTCTATGTCTTAACGGTTCAATTGCGCTTAAACAACACCTATTTAGGGATTATGTTTCCCTATTTAGCGGGCGCGTTTGGCATATTTCTCCTCCGTCAAGCCTTCGCCGCTGTTCCCAAGGAACTCGAAGAAGCCGCCCGCATGGATGGCTGTTCTGAATTGGGAATTTGGGGTCGAATTATGCTTCCGGCGATTCGCCCCGCCCTAGTGACATTGGCAATTTTTACGTTTATTGGTTCTTGGAGTGATTTTCTCTGGCCATTGATTGTTTTAGACCGTCCAGAACTTTACACCTTACCTCTCGGCGTTGCTCAATTATCTGGGGCGTTTTCCCTCGATTGGCGACTCATTTCTGCTGGAGCAATTCTCTCGATTGTTCCGGTTTTAATTCTCTTTGTTTTGGTGCAGCGTTATGTGATTTCGACGAATGCTAGTAGTGGAATCAAGGGATGATATAGTCTCGGATTAGTGCGTTTTTGCAAGTTATTATTGAGGAGTAAAATCCCAAAATTGGTAATATCGGAAGATAGCGCACCACTCGCAGTACGTCCCTACTTTTGTCCTATTCCCTTCCCCTCCTGGGAGGGGCCAGGGGTGGGTTATCCCTATTCCCTATTCCCTATTCCCTTCCCCTCTTGGGAGGGGCCAGGGGTGGGTTATCCCTATTC
>CAZXWM010000474.1:0-2597 GCA_964644215.1 uncultured Phormidium sp. | reverse complement strand
CTCTTGCCTCTTGCCTCTTGCCCAATTAAGCCATAAAGCTATCGTCTCGCGGTCCAACGACCATTTGTAGAACTGTCGGTTCACCGCCTTTTTGATGAAATTTGTCGGCCCAACCTCGGATCAGTTCATCGAGTTCAGTTAGGGCATCTTGGAGGCGATCGCTGGGAATATCTAATTCTTCCAACAAACGCATGGTTTTGGGTTCTCGTTGTGTCCAATCCCGCATCATACGGAAGTAGCGGGCTGTATCCTCCACCATAATGTAGTTGCGTTCTTCCTCATTGATGGGAGAATAGGAGGCGCGAGTGAGGGCGTACACCGGCATTCCCCAAGGGGAGTCAATGCGGGTGACGGTTCCCGAGTAGATTAAACGGCGTTTGATATGTTCAGCCAACGCTTCGCTCAGGGGCATCCGCCGTTCTGGGGGCAGATCTTCTTGGGAGCGACTATGCAGAAACTCAATTAACTCCATGAATTGGAAGGAGTTAATGGTTTGAGCATCGGGCAAGGGTTTCGGCAGTTTCCGTTCGAGTTGACGTTTCTCGTCTGGGGACAGGCTACTGCCAGCAATACGAGGTTTTCCCGGTTGCCAGGGGTATTGTTCGAGCCAAACATAGGGAAATTGAATCAGATAGCGAGGTTCTTGAGAGCCAAGCATCTTGAGAAGTTTCCCTTCGGTGAGGGCTTGACGGACTTCTTCGACAATGACTTTGACCCGCCGAGGTTCGATATGATGCAGATGGCCCGTCATCCGCAAGTTTTCCCCTTGTTCGAGATAGGTTAGGTAAATGGCACATTTAGCAGCCGTGGCTGCTGCATCGAGAAAGGCTCCATGTCGATGTCCGCTAGTCCGCATGGCAATGAAGGCCAAATAGAGCATGATTTGATCCATCGCGCTCGGACTCAGACGCTCGATCAAATCGGTATCTTTATTCATAACAATCCCTGAATCTATGAGTGTTAGAGGGCTGATAGCTCCCTCCTGTTAGTCTGGTAGCTTCGGTTGAGAACGCCGAGATTTAGCACGAGACGACTTGACAATAGTGCTGGGAGTGACGTTCTCTAACGCGATCGCACGATGCACGCCTGGGTTGGAAACTCAAGTTATGAGTGTAGTTCCGGCCAGTCGCCAGACCACAAACTCTTTTTTTGGGGAGTTTTCCCCTTTATACTCACTTTATCCCAATATCCTATCCGATTTCGGGGTAGCTCTGATTCTCTGGCTGGCCACGGCTGTCAGGCAAGAGTCCGAGAGGCTAGGGTGTGATTATCCTGCAATTGAGTTGTTTAGTTCCCGGTTTTATGTCTAATCCTAGTATTTCCCTCAGTCCGGCTGCTGTTACTGAAGTCGAGCGTCTGCGACGTAAGCAAACCTGCTTGGAGGTGCCTTTACGAGTTCGGGTGCGAGCGGGTGGCTGTGCCCAACTGTATTATGATCTCAGCTTTGACGAGAACCCTGATGGTGATGATCACTGTTGTACCTGTGATGGGGTGGCGATCGCCGTTGACCCGTTAAGTTTACCCTACGTCGATGGACTGACGATTGACTATACCGAAGATCTCATGGGAGGCGGCTTTCGCTTCTATAATCCTCATGCTGAGCGCACTTGTAGCTGTGGACATTCCTTTGTTCCCCAAGCTGAGCCGACCGCTCACTGAGTAAGGTTGACTCTTGCCCAAAATCGCGGTATAGTTGAAGACTGTTTCCAGATTTATCTTACGTCCGCTCACTAGCATTACTCATGCCCACAATTCAGCAGCTCGTGCGTAGCGAGCGAAAGAAAGCCCATAAGAAAACGAAGTCGCCAGCCTTAAAAAGCTGTCCTCAGCGCCGTGGGGTTTGCACTCGGGTTTACACCACCACCCCGAAAAAGCCCAACTCCGCCCTGCGGAAAGTGGCTCGGGTGCGTTTGACCTCTGGGTTTGAAGTGACCGCCTACATTCCCGGAATTGGTCATAACCTACAAGAACACTCCGTCGTCATGCTGCGGGGAGGTCGTGTTAAAGACTTGCCCGGAGTCCGTTATCACATCGTGCGAGGAACCCTCGATACCGCTGGCGTGAAAGATCGTCGCCAAAGTCGTTCCAAGTACGGTGCTAAGCGTCCTAAAGAATAAGTATTCTGGGACTGAGTCCGCGAAATTTACACCCTTTGAGAAGTTCAAGCCGAATTTATGTCACGTCGCAGAGTCGTTCAAAAACGTCCGGTTCCCCCCGATCCGGTTTATAATAGCCGCCTTGTCAGCATGATGACCCGTCGCCTCATGCAGCATGGCAAAAAATCTTTGGCATCGAACATTGTCTACGATGCCATGAAACTTATTGAAGAGCGTACCGGTTCCGAGCCGTTAGAGGTATTTGAGACCGCCATCCGCAATGCGACACCTCTCGTCGAAGTTAAAGCTCGTCGTGTGGGTGGGGCCACCTACCAAGTGCCGATGGAAGTCCGCCCCGATCGCGGCGTGGCCTTGGCCTTGCGTTGGCTGATTGCTGCGACTCGTAACCGTTCGGGAAACACCATGGCCAGGAAACTGGCCAACGAACTGATGGATGCGGCCAACGAAACGGGCGGTGCCGTGCGGAAACGAGAGGAAACC
>CAZXWM010000473.1:0-2605 GCA_964644215.1 uncultured Phormidium sp. | reverse complement strand
TGCTCGGAGGTGCGGGGGGACGAGGGGGACGACGACCACCGCCTGGGGGGGGTGGGGGAACGGAGGGGCGTTTAGACTGTGTCATAGGTGCTAAAGTTTTTTAGGGATTGGCTGAGTTGGGTCTGGGATTAACTAGAGGCTGGGTTGGAAGGATGAGAGGATGGAGTGGCTTGCCGCTGCATCACTCTGGGTCTGGTGTGATGGCTTCGTGTGAGACTCAGTTGGTCTATTGTCCCTCGGAACTGGGGGGGGTTGTAAACCGTAAATTCCTCTAACATTTTCTCGGGTTTGGCCCCAACGTCACAGGGCCATCATTGTTAATGGTGCTGGTTGATGGTTCTATTTGCTATGTCGTATTGTGCGATCGCCGCTTATGTTGTCTGTAGATCTTCGTGTTTGTATTACCCTGGGAACTCGCCCTGAAGCCATTAAGCTGGCTCCCGTTATCCGTTGTTTCCAACAGTCTTCTGAGTTTGAGACTCAGGTGATTTTGACGGGACAGCATCGAGAAATGGTGCAACAGGTGATGGAGTTGTTTGAGCTGACGGCTCAGCGAGATCTCGATATCATGAAACCTCAACAAACTCTCACCGATATCACCAGTCGCAGTTTGCAGGGACTTGAATCGGTGTTTCAAGACCTACGTCCTGATTTAGTGATTGTCCAAGGAGACACGACAACGGCCTTTGCGGCGACACTGGCTGCATTTTATCAAAAAATCCCCGTCGGTCACGTCGAAGCGGGGTTACGAACGGATCAGTTGTTTGACCCCTATCCTGAAGAGGCCAATCGCCGTTTAATTTCCCAACTGACGAGTTTACACTTTGCGCCCACGACTCGGGCTGTGGAGAATTTACGCAAGTCGGGGGTTGTTGGTGCGATTCATCATACGGGAAATACGGTGATTGATGCGCTGCTGTCGGTGGCGGAGCAAACTCCGCCCTGTGAGGTGGCCCGATTGGATTGGACTCGATATCGGGTGCTACTGGCGACGGTGCATCGGCGGGAGAATTGGGGGACGCGCCTAGAGTCGATTGCAGAGGGCTTTTTACGGATTCTGGATCAGGTTCGCGATACGGCTCTATTGCTGCCGCTACACCGCAATCCGAGGGTGCGTGAGCCGTTGCAAAGGATTTTAGGGAACCATGAGCGGGTGTTTCTGACGGAACCCCTCGACTATACCGCCCTGGTGGGGGCGATCGCCCGCTGTACCCTACTTTTAACCGACTCAGGAGGCCTTCAGGAGGAAGCCCCGGCGCTGGGGAAACCGGTGTTAGTGCTACGAGACACTACCGAGCGTCCTGAAGCCATCGAAGCGGGAACCGCTAAACTGATTGGGACCGAGTGCGATCGCATCGCCATCGAAGCCCAAACCCTCCTAAACAATTCCCAAGCCTACGCCGCCATGGCCAACGCCGTGAATCCCTTTGGTGACGGTCATGCCTCAGAACGGATTTTGCAAATTGTGTCAGAGTATCTTCAGGGCCAATCTGCCAGCTAACCCGTACATCTCTCTCTAATGCGGCCTCCTCATGCACAGTGCCTTTCGACAGATGCTCCTAGGCGCCGTTGTGTTTCTTGGCACCCTCGCCGCTGCCGTCGTGGGCTATGTTCTCCTCGGCTGGGAGTTAATTGATGCGTTCTATATGGTGATCATCACCATATTCGGAGTGGGCTATGGCGAAGTTAACCCACTCGAATCGACAACGGAAAAAGTGTTTACGATGGTCGTCATTATCGCCGGAACCTCATCGGCTGTTTACATCGTAGGAGGATTCATTCAAATGATCACCGAAGGGGAAATTCACCGAGCCCTTGATGCTCAACGCCAAACTAAGGAAATCGAACAATTAGATCAACATTCGATTATCTGTGGTTTTGGGCGCATGGGACAAATTCTCGCCAAACGGCTCCATGCGGCCCGTAAACCCTTTGTGATTATCGATCGCAACCCCGATTTCCTCGAAACCGCTGAATCTCTGGGCTATCTGGTGCAAGTGGGGGATGCGGCCGAGGAAGATGTGTTGCTGTCGGTGGGAATTGAACGCGCCCAGGTTCTGGCGGCGGTGTTGCCTGAGGATGCCGTTAATGTCTTTGTCACCCTGACGGCGCGGGGACTCAAACATGATCTGACAATTCTGGCTCGGGGAGAGAAGCCCACCACCGAGAATAAACTGCGCTTAGCCGGGGCCAATCTGGTGGTTCTCCCGGCGGAAATCGGTGCGTTGCAGATGAGTAACTACATTACCCAACCCACTGCCTTTGAGTTTTTTGAGCAGGATGAGGGCGGCCATACTCTCAATGAGATGTTGGCCCAGATTCATCTGCAATTGATGGAGGTCGATGTTACCCGAGACTCCCGCCTCAATGGCCGAACCGTTGGCGAGGTCGAGGTGTGGGCCAAGGGCTTATTTCTCTTGGTGGCTCTACGTCGCGCCAATGGTCAAACTCTGTCCCATCCCCAGGCTTCAGAACGGCTACAACGTGGGGACACGATTATGGTGATTGGCCATATGGAGGATTTGCTGAAGTTCAATTACCGCTAGGCGAAGACTCGATGTTGGAGGGAGGGCATTTGACCGCGAACCTGCTCTAGACGTTGGGG
>CAZXWM010000472.1:0-2613 GCA_964644215.1 uncultured Phormidium sp. | reverse complement strand
CATGTTTCGGGCATTCCAGCCCTTACTTATCCTCTAAACGATTCGCACTCTGATTTTCTAATTCTAGCCAATATTTTAAGCAATTTCAAGCAACTGGGGCAAGAAACCGGGTTTCTTCTGCCGCCTTAGAAATGGATAGAGACGAAGGCTTAAACGGCGAAACCAAGGAGATGGCATAACTGAGAGCTTAAGACTTTCTCTCATTATGTCCTAAGCAGCTCTACTCTTGCAATATAGACAACCGCCCCCAAGTTCTTAACCAAGTTGCCGAGGAACTTGATAAAATAGAAGATAGGCGAACCCGCAGCAACCTGGCGGCAGCCACGGGAGTTTTGGCTGGGTTAGTCATGGGTGAAGATGTGATTCGTCAAATTATTAGGAGAGATGTCATGAGAGAGTCAGTCATCTATCAAGAAATTCTCCAAGAAGGAGAGCTAATTGGTGAACAACGAGGTGAACAACGGGGTGAACAACGGGGAATCCTGGCAGGTAAACAACAAGTTGCTATCAATCTTCTCCGGCAAGGAATGACAGTAGAACAGGTTGTTAACTTGACGGAGTTACCTCGCAATGTTGTGGAAAGACTGCGGGATGACAACGGTTAATCATTGAGTAACGTTTCGGTCTTCAGGATTTGCGGTGGTTAGCAAAGTTTATCAAAAAATGAAACCCTGACTGTAGGGGCAATCCCTTGTGGTTGCCCTGTCCAGATTCTGTATACACGACAACAAATTTCACCAGATTTCCTGAAGAGTCAAACGTCAAAAGTCAAGATAACCAGACGTTCTACTTTCACGGGAAATTCATTGTTAGGTATTTTTTAGTTGATTTATTTTTTCTTGAATGATACGAGTATTTTTGATTAAATCAGACGGGCTTTCATTTCTGAGTTCTACTATTTCCCCTAAATCCTACGCGAACAAAATCTTTGGCTTTAATCGTTGGGAGATTGCTCATACCGCAATGCGAACCGGTTTTATGATGAGATTTTCTTCAGGTATCGGTTCTTCATCGGCTAAAAGACTGTCAAGATATAATTCCATGGCTTCGGTGATATTTGCTAACGCATCTTCAAAGCTGTCCCCTTGGCTATGACAGCCCTTTAAAATGGGACAGAAGACGTGATACCCACCATCTTGCTCTTGCTCAAAAATAACAGTGTAGTTATATATGGTTTTCTGAGGATTAGACATAGATTTTTTATCTCGATTGATGAGTTAGTATTCTATCCAGCTTACACTTGAGGTTGTGAGCTTTTCTTCTGCCAACCCAATTGGTAATAGAACGTCTGACCGATGGCTTGAGCTTGTCTCATCTTAACGTGATGGGAAGTTGTCGGCAGAGATGACGGGAGGCAGAGCCTCCCCCTAGACGTGGCGAGGCTGGAGCCTCATCACGAGATATGAGATATTATCTAAGACTTATAGCGGATTCCGGCGGCTTCTAGGCGATCTAACGCCGTCTGGAGGCGATCGCACTCCGCAATCAAACTCACCCGCACATAGCCTTCGCCCCCCTTACCAAACGCATTCCCCGGCGTCACCACCACCCCAGTCTGCTGCAACACCGTTAGGGCAAAATCCGTCGATCCCATTCCAGGGGGACATTCCACCCACAAATACATCGTCGCTAAGGGTTTGCGGACAGTCCACCCCAAACGCCCCAAGCCCTCAATCAAGAAATCGCGGCGGCTGCTGTAACGTTGTTGCACCTGTTCCAAATAGACTTCCGGCAACTGTAACGCCGTCTCCGCCGCACATTGCAACGCCGAAAAAATCCCATAATCCAAATTCGTCTTCAGCGTTCGCAAGCCCTGAATCACATGGCGGTTCCCCACCACAAAACCCACTCGCCAGCCGGCCATATTATAGGTCTTGGATAGAGTGTGGAACTCCACGCCAATCTCCTTAGCCCCTTCAATTTCCAACAAACTCGTTGGCTGGTAGCCATCAAAGGCTAACTCGGCGTAACACAAGTCATGCACCAACAAAATCGAGTGACGGTGGGCAAAGGCCACAATCTCCTCGAAAAACGCCCTCGGTGCCGTTGCCCCGGTGGGATTATTAGGATAGTTGAAATAGAGCATCTTGGCTGAGTCCGCCACCTCATCGGGAATCTGACTCAAATCAATCAGCCAGTCATTCTCCGCTGAGAGGGGAAGCGAATGCACCTTGGCCCCGGCAATTAAGGGGCCGCGAAAATGAGCTGGATAGGCGGGACTGGGAACTAAGACTAAATCGCCGGGATTGAGATAGGCCAAGGCCAAATGGGACAATCCCTCTTTAGACCCCAACAGGGGTAACGCTTCCCCATCGGGGTCGAGTTTTACCCCATAGCGGCGGTGATACCAGTCAGTGATGGTTTGCCGGAAACTGCCGGTTCCTTCAAAAGGAGGATAGCCGTGATTGGCGGGATTTTGCAGGGCCGTGATGGCTGAGTCAATCACCGGCTGGGGGGTGGAACCGTCGGGATTGCCCATCCCCAAATCAATCAAATCCAAACCCTGTTCTCGCGCACGGGCTTTCAATTCATCCAGACGCGCAAAAACGTAGGGGGGTAATGCTTGCACCCGCTCCGCAGGGCTAATCCAATCCAGTACCATTGAGTTTGAGG
>CAZXWM010000471.1:0-2618 GCA_964644215.1 uncultured Phormidium sp. | reverse complement strand
CACTATCTCTGTGCTAAACATCTGGATTTGTATGTGACCAACTTTCCTAGTATTTTTGCTAAGAAAGATAGTGAGTTATTGGCAGAGCGGCTGCAAGTTGAAACGCTAAAACAGCAGATTCAAGAGTTAGTTGAGGAGCGCGATCGCAGCCAAAAAGAAGTCCTCTATTATCAAACGGAACTGCACCAAACTAACTTAGAGTTGCAACAGATGCAGTCGCAGCTATTCCCCACCCAGGCGGAGTTAGAGGCAAGGACTGGGGAACGTGATGACTTACGCAAGGAAACGGAAGGGTTGCATGAAAAACTCTTTGATGCACTTCAGAAAAAGGAGGCGTTAGCTGTTGAGTTAGATGCCCTGAAAGGAGATTTAAAAGCAGTTGAGAAATACGGAGATGACCGATTTGAGGCGGCTCAAGAACAAATTAAATTGGCTCATCAAGAAATTAAGTCAGTTCATAAAAAACTTAAATTGGCTCATGAGCAAGTTCAATCTGTGCATGAGCATTACTGTCAGGAATTTCTGAACCTACAACAGCATTTACAGGGAGAGCGATCGCAATTTCAAGCCACACAAGCCAATTGGGAACTCAACTTAGCCGCCCATAAGGATATCATCGCCGCTCATCAAGCGACTATTGCGGCCATGGAAGCCACAAAGTTTTGGAAATTACGCATTCTTTGGTTCAAATTTAAAACCCCTCTACTGCGTTTACTTAAACCAACTCCTGAGGTTCCCCCCGCCCCAGCCACGGCGTCGCCCTACCCTGAACCTAATCCTGATATCTATCGTATTTGGTTGAGTCAAAACAGTCCTCGTCCGGGGGATTTGTTGCGTTTACAGCGGGAGGTGCAACAGTTTGACTATCAACCCACCATTAGCGTGGTCATGCCCGTTTATAATACCCCAGCCGACTATCTCGAACAGGCGATCGAATCTGTTTTGGCACAGATTTATCCCCATTGGCAACTCTGCATCGCCGATGATGCTTCACCGCAACCCCATGTCCGTACCACCCTGGAAAAATACCGCCAACAAGACGAGCGGATTCAAGTCGTCTATCGGTCTGAAAATGGGCATATTTCCGAAGCGTCTAATAGTGCCTTAGAATTAGCCACTGGGGAATTTGTTGCCCTCATGGACCATGATGACCTCCTAACTCCCGATGCCCTATTTGAAGTCGTTGACGCCCTCAACGATTGTCCTGAAACGGATATGTTGTATTCCGATGAGGACAAAGTCGATGAACACAACCACCTCAAAGACCCCTTTTTCAAACCGGATTGGTGTCCCGACTCCTTCCTCTCCCGGATGTACACCTGTCATTTAGGCGTTTATCGCCGTCATATCATCGACAAGATTGGCGGCTTCCGCACGGGCTTTGAAGGCGCTCAAGACTACGACCTTGTGTTACGCTTTACTGAGAAGAGCGATCGCATCGTCCATATCCCCAAAATCCTCTATCACTGGCGTTCTCACCCCGAATCCACCGCCAGCCGCCTCGCCAGCAAATCCTACGCCACCACCGCCGCCGCCAAAGCCCTCACCGAAGCCCTGCAACGTCGCGGTGAACCCGGAATTATTACCCCAACCGCCACCGGCCATTGGCTTCCCCGTTACGAAATCCGCAAACCGGGCAAAGTCAGTATTATCATCCCCACCAAAGACTTAGCCAGTACCCTAAACACCTGTCTGACCTCAATTTTCCGCCTCACCACCTATCCTGATTATGAGGTGATTGTCGTCGACAACGGTAGTGTGCAACGACAAACCCAGCGTCTGTTTAAAACCTGGGCCAAACGAGAACCCAAACGCTTCCGCGTCGAACCCCTCGATATTCCCTTCAACTATCCCAAACTCAACAATTTTGCCGTCTCCAAAGCCGAAGGAGACTATTTGCTGTTCCTCAACAACGACACCGAAATCAGCCAAGGAGATTGGCTAACGGCCATGGTGGAACAAGCACAACGCCCCTCCATCGGGGCTGTTGGGGCCACCCTTCTCTATCCCGACAACACCATCCAACACGCTGGCGTCGTCTTGGGTATTGGCGGAGTGGCCGGCCATAGCCATAAATTCTATCCTAAAGATGCGATCGGCTATTTCGCCCAACTGCAAACCGTCAACAACTATTCCGCCGTCACCGCCGCCTGTCTCCTCTGTCGCCGAGAGGTGTTCGACGCCATCGGTGGCTTTGAGGAATCCCTCAGCGTCGCCTTCAACGATGTCGATTTCTGTTTGAAGATGCTAGAAAAGGGGTATCGCAATGTTTGTTTGCCCCACGTCCGTCTCTATCACTACGAATCCAAAAGTCGCGGCCAAGAAAACACCCCCGAAAAGCAACTCCGCTTCAAGCAAGAAATTGACTACATGAAACAGCGTTGGGGCGACTATTTAGACGATGACCCCTGTTACAACCCCCACCTCAGCCGCGAACGGGAAGACTACAGCCTCACCCTAACCCCATCCCCAGTCCCAGTCCTCTAGGGAACCTCAATCCTGCCCAAAAAGTCACTCAATAGCAAATGGTGAAACACAATTCACCTGTTCCCTATTCCCTATTCCCTATTCCCTATTCCCTGTTCCCTATTCCCTATTCCCTATTCCCTATTCCCTGT
>CAZXWM010000470.1:0-2631 GCA_964644215.1 uncultured Phormidium sp. | reverse complement strand
CTTGAGGAACTCCGTTTTTATGCAGGTTTTATTAGTATACCCTCGCTTTCCGCAAAGTTTTTGGTCATTCGATAAGGCCATGGAACTGGTGGGGCGCAAAGCCGTTCTACCGCCTTTGGGGTTAATCACCGTTGCTGGAATTTTACCCGATCGCTGGCAACTGAAGCTCGTCGATTGTAACATCCGAGAGGTGAGCGAAGCCGAATGGGATTGGGCCGATTTGGTGATTCTCTCAGGCATGATTGTGCAGAAAGACGATATGCACGCCTACGTTGCCGAAGCCAAACGCCGCGAGAAACTCGTCGCCGTGGGAGGTCCCTACCCCACCTCCCTCCCCCATGAACTCGAAGCCGCCGGGGCCGATTTTCTGGTTCTCGATGAAGGAGAACTGACGCTGCCGATGTTTGTCGAAGCCGTCGAACGAGGCGAGACGAGCGGCAAGTTCCGTTCGGAAATTAAACCTGATGTAACGGACACCCCAGTTCCCCGCTATGACTTGCTCGAACTCGACGCCTACGACAATATGTCGGTGCAGTTCTCCCGTGGCTGTCCCTATCAATGCGAGTTTTGCGACATTATCGTCCTCTATGGACGTAAACCCCGCACCAAAGAGCCACAACAACTGATTGGGGAACTCGAAACCCTCTATAATCTCGGCTGGCGCGGTCCTGTGTTTATGGTCGATGACAACTTCATCGGCAACAAACGTAACGTTAAACGGCTGTTGCGGGAACTGCAACCCTGGATAGAGGCCAAAGGCTTCCCCTTCCACTTTAGTACCGAGGCCTCCGTCGATTTAGCCAATGACGACGAGTTGATGGAGTTGATGATGGATTGCAACTTCAGCAGCGTCTTCCTAGGGATTGAAACCCCTGATTCGGAGAGTTTGTCCCTGACGAAGAAATTTCAAAATACTCGTGACCCCCTCCTCGGTGCCGTGCAACGCATCAATGAGAAGGGAATGCGGGTGATGGCCGGCTTTATTATCGGCTTTGATGGCGAGAAGGCCGGGGCCGGCGATCGCATCGTCGAGTTTGTCGAACAGACGGCCATTCCGACAGCCATGGTGAGTATGTTACAGGTTCTCCCCAACACTGCTCTCATGACACGGCTCAAAAAAGAAGGCCGACTCGTCGAAGACTTGGGAGGCTCGGGGAACCAAAATAACCTCATGAACTTTATCCCCACCCGGCCCATCGAAGACATTGCCCGTGAATATATCACGGCCTTCTATAAACTCTATGATCCCCTGCAATATCTAAATCGCGTCTATCGCCACTTCATGTCCATGTCAGAACCGCGCCATGTGGCTTCCAATCGGGGCAAAACCACGCCCAAGATTGTCAAAGCTGCCATGACCATTTTATGGCGACAAGGGGTTGTGCGTTCTACTCGTTGGGCCTTTTGGCATCACTTGTTTAATATGTATCGCCACAAACCTCGCTTGTTGGTGAACTATCTCGTCTCCTGCGCTCTCCTCGAACATTTTATCGAGTATCGAGAAATCGTGCGCCGGGATATTGAAGAACAACTACAAGCCTATCTGAAGCGACAACAGCAACTCTCGGCTGAACCCGAGCAACCTGTTCCTGTCGGAACCGCCAGCCAAAGATAAGAGTCGCTGCGCCGACAAAAGCTAGGGCAACGATTAAGATGGGGGAACGCTTACCGGCTCCCCCATCTTTGCTATGTCCATATCTGCCATGTCTCGGTTTCCGTTGGCCCCGCTCTCCCTAGCACTGCTATTGACAGGGATTCCTCGGCCGAGTCTGGCCCAAATCACTCCAGATCAGACCCTTCCTAACCCTTCCCAGGTGATTCGTGACGGCAATCAACTGCGCCTCGGGGGAGGAACCCCGGCTGAGGGCAATTTATTCCATAGTTTTGAGCAGTTCTCGATTCCCGCCGGGAGTGAGGCCATTTTCGAGAATAGCTCCGAGATTCAACGGATTTTCAGCCGCGTCACCGGGGAGTTGCCCTCAAGCCTAGACGGCCGTCTTTCGGCTCAGGGAACGGCGGATGTGTTTCTGCTCAATCCCAATGGCATTCTCTTTGGTGAGACGGCTCAATTGAATCTAGGTGGCTCATTTTACGCTAGTACGGGGGAATTTATTGAATTTGCTGATGGCAGTCAGTTTCATGCCGCTGCGCCCTCATCTAGCGTCCTCTCCGTGAGCGTTCCGGTGGGGTTGGGGTTCGGTTCAAATCCTGCATCAGTGGTCAACCGATCGCAACACCAGAATGAGCAAGGAGAGGCCATTGGCTTGAGCCTTAATCCGGGAGCGAGGTTAGCCCTCAGCGGCGGTCAGGTGGAGATGCTGGGGGGACGGGTGACGGTGGTGGATGGTCAGGTGACGTTAGCGACGCTGGCCGAGGGGCAGTTGTCCTTGAGTTTGGGAGACGGCCTAGAGTCGGGCCAGGTTCAGGGGCGGATTCTACTCACCGATGGGGCGTTGCTCGATACCAGTGGTCCCGAGGGTGGGGGAATTTGGGTGTTGGGCGATCGCCTGCGGGTTGAAAACGACTCACAAATGCTTGCTGATACCCAAGGCCGTGGTGACGGACGGGGAATCAACCTTCGGGTTGGAGAATTAGTGGTCATTGATAACTCCCTGATTTCTACGTCAAGCT
>CAZXWM010000469.1:0-2635 GCA_964644215.1 uncultured Phormidium sp. | reverse complement strand
TGGCCCGTCGGCTGGGCGTTCATCCGTTTCGCCGTTCCCGCACTGTGCAGAAATCCCGTCAAAACACCCGCCTCAATCAAGGGAACCCGGCGCGTCGGCGTACCTTCCCCATCAAAGTAACTCGATGTCGGATTATCGGCGTGCAGAGCATCATTAAACACCGACAACAGCGGCGACGCCACCGGAGTTCCCAGGGAATCTGGCGTTGATAAACTGCGCTTGTCGAGGATGCTTTGAGCGTTGTAGAGATTAGAAAAGGCGTTAATCAGACTCAAAAAGGCTTCTGGGGAGAAGACAACCCGATATTTACCGGTTTTGACTTTCTCATAGTTGAGGTGAGAAATGGTTTTCTCCGCCGCTTCTTGCAAGCAGCCTTCAAAGTCCAGATGATTAACCCCAACATCCACCTTATAAGCGCCCGCAGAACGGGGTTTCTTGCCCTCTTGTTCCGTTTTGCTGTAGAGGTACACCGAAGCCACAGAATGGGCTTCATGACGCTGTGCGCCCTCGCTATTGAGATAGAAGCGATCGAGATCTCGTTGCGCCAGACCATTATAGGGAACACTGGCGATCGCCGGATGAGCATCCAGTAACTGTTTCTCCAAATCCACCAACCGCTCAATCAGTTGCGTCACCTCCGTCGGTGGAACCTGAACCGTCTTCAGGTTCTCGATGGGTTTCGTGGCTTCGGGACTAAAATCAGGAACATGGTCTTTTGCGCCAAATTCACTGGCTTCAGCGGCGGTTTTCAACGCCAACTCCAACCCCTTCGCATTGCTATCGGTTGTCGAAGCAATCCCCACGGTGTTGTTGTCATTCCAGACACGCACCGTCACACTAGAACGATTGGAGGCTTTCACTTGTTTTGGTTCACCGCGATCGACTTGAACACTGGTTTCATCAACACTGGAACCAGAGATGTCGTATTTGCGGATACCAATTTTTTGGGCAATCTCTTGAACTTGGTTAGAAAGGCTTTGAATGTCTGTCATAGAATTGTGTGAACTGAATCAGCGAATAGGTTTAAATGAATGGTAATGGACGTTTGCTGGGTTAAAAGTTCCAACACCCTTAACCCTCAAACAAAATTGAATCGAGGTTAATCAAAACGTCAGGGAAAGACACCAATTTTAGGGAATCGCCTCGTTCTAAGGTTTGATATTCCCGGTAGCGGCCGTTTTCAGGATGGCGATAGCATTCGAGTTGATGGGTTAAAGCATTGATGAGCCAAACCTCGGGAATTGCAGCAGCAGCGTAACGGGGCAGTTTTTCGCTGCGATCGCTCTCCAAACTACTCTCAGCCACTTCAACAAGCAAATAGACATCAGTAGCCTGTGGAAGTCCAGAAAAATACTGATCTTGCCGAGGTTTCAACAAACTAACATCCGGTTCAGGTTCCGATAAATCATTGAGAATAATCGGATTTTGAATCTGAATAACGGCCTGGTTTAACGAGAACAATTCCAGAAAAAATCGACTCAATAGATTAACGTAACCCGCATGTCGTCTGCCAATTGGACTCATTTTAAAAATTTCCCCATCAATCAACTCCAGCCGCTCATCGGGGTGAATAATCCCCGATTCAGCCATTTTGTGATAGTCCTTGACGGTGAACTTCCAGGTGGTCAATCCCATGACGTACCCTCCTTAATGTGCGTCTTAACGACCGCCAACAGTGATGGAATCCACTTTAATGTGAGGTTGTCCCACCGTGACATAAACACTGCCACTAATAGAACCACAGAACCCCGGCGCGAGTTCCACATCCTTAGAACACATGGAAATTTTATTCATAATTTCCGTAGCTTCCCCGATGAGAATTGCCCCTTTCAAGGGTTTCGTGATTTTGCCATTTTCAATTAAATAGGCTTCATCCACCCCGAAGTTAAATTCCCCAGTTGGGCCAACACTACCGCCGCCCATTTTCTTGCAATAAAT
The DNA here is from genome assembly GCA_964644215.1 of uncultured Phormidium sp. Taxonomy (GTDB): domain Bacteria; phylum Cyanobacteriota; class Cyanobacteriia; order Cyanobacteriales; family Geitlerinemataceae; genus Sodalinema. The sequence goes on along the minus strand of CAZXWM010000469.1, from coordinate 697 downwards.
GCCCTTCTCAACGGACGCAAATAGGTCTTCCACCTCATACTCACCAGGAGCAATGTAGGTATTACGCATCCGGGAGGCAGCAGCGTGAGTGTAGCCCTGACGGCGACCGCTTCCGGTGCGAGGATGTCCCGTGCGCATAGAACCCGCTCGGTCAGAAATAAAGTTTTTGAGGATGCCATTTTCAATCAACAAGGTGCGTTGAACAGGCATTCCCTCATCATCCATGTCTAGGGTTCCAAACTCTCCTTTCGAGAGTCCTTCATCCCAGGCGGTGAGATTTTCATGAGCAATTTTCTCACCTTTTTTGTTTAAGAAGGGTGTCGTTTCCCGCTCAATTTGCGTTGTTTCCAGGAGATGGCCACAGGCTTCATGGAAAATCACGCCGCCAAAGGAGTTGGCCATGATAATCGGGTATTGTCCCGACTCTACATAATCGGCGTAGAGCATGGTTCCGGCGGCTTCGGAGACTTCCTCGGCGGTGCGATCGTAGTTCCAGTCGCGCAGGAAACTGGGGTTACTACTATCGCCAATCCGTTGGCTAATGGAAGAGCGGTTCTCGCCATCGGCACAGAGGAGACTGTAGCCGACGGATTGCGTCAGGCGAATATCGCGGGCAAACACTCCATCACTGGCGGCGACGAGAACTTCCTGCCAATCGCGGAAATAAACTGCCCGACGGGATTGGATATGCTCCGCT
>CAZXWM010000468.1:0-2639 GCA_964644215.1 uncultured Phormidium sp. | reverse complement strand
CGGATTTTTGCAGGAGTAAGTCTCGCAAGACGCGGGCCTGTTGTACGGCAGCGACAATGAGGGTTTGGTCGGAACTGCCGCTACTGACGGAGGCTTCGTACCATTTGGCGAGGGCATCGCCAATGCCGGCGACGAGGGTGCGGCGGGGGGCGGTGCGAATGAGGGCGTAGTCGAGAACGAGCAGGTTTGGGCAGACGGGGAGGGGAACGTCGTAGCGAAAGGCGCCTTCGGGGGTGTAGACGTTAGACAGGGCAGTCCAGGCGGCACAGGTGGCGGCTGAGGTGGGAATGGTGACGACGGGAATTTGACAGCGGTAGGCGAGGAGTTTGGCGGTGTCGAGGGCTTTGCCGCCACCAATGCCCACGACGACATCGGCTTGATGCTGGAGGAGGGCGCGTTTGAGGCGATCGAGGTCGGCTTCGTCGCAGTCGTGACCGTAGGAGTGGGTCGATGCGGTAAGCTGGTTTTGGTCGAGCTGGGGTTGGATCTGTTGTGTGGCTAGATCCAGGGTGCGATCGCCGGCTACGAGAAAGGGCCGCTGTCCCAGTTGGGCGATGCGTTGGGCGGCTTCGGGCAGGATGTTCTCGCCTCGCAAGGTTTGGGCGGGGGCAACGTTGAGGGTGATGGAAGGGCTGGCGGTTTGAGTGAGTGAGTCCGACATTCGGTTAGGGGGTGCGGGTAAACTGGGTTGATGTCTTCGATTAAGTCTTCGATTAAATTGTATCTAGGGGTTGGGGGAATTTGTAGGGTTTTGGGGAAATTACACCAAGTTTAAGAGTTTGTCAAGGGATTACCGTACAAAGTTTTATCGTTTTCTATGAGTTTAGATCAGCAAATTCAAACCCTGATTGACAATGCACCTCAGGATGGTTCGACGCCGGGGGCGATCGCGGCGATCGCACCGGTTCTCAAAGCCTTCGCCGATCGCCTCCGTCATCAGCAATACTATATTCTACAAACCCCCGATAGCAATTGGCTGATGACGACGTTGAGTAATCGTCTCAATGCTGATTTGGAAAAATCTGTAATTTACGGTTTTCCCAGTTTCGAGGATGCGAAAGCCAGTGAACCTGAAAGTAACGCCCCGCAGTTACTGGCGGTTGCACTTCCGGTCACTCATATTTTGTTCCAATTATTGGCGTTGGATCGGGTGGAAAGTTTGATTGTTTTTGAAACTCCAGGCCAACGAGAAACTGGGGTGGAGGTGAAACGTTCGGATCTTCAAAAAGCTGTCGCTCTGCAATTGCAGCAGTATCGAGCTGCGCCACCGTCTAATTTAGCCTGAGTTATGGGTTGTGTTGGTTATACTATTGTCAGGGATTTGGCATCAATTAGGTTTTGAGGACATCCGCTGTAATAGGTTGCATTAGGTACAACATTGTAGGGGCGAAAAATTTTTCGCCCCTACGGTAATAATTTTAATCTTGCCTTGATTTGACGGATTTTCTCTAACAACTTGATTCACTCATGTCAATCTCTAAGTCAGTTCGTACTCCCCTGCGCTACCCTGGGGGAAAATCCAAAGCCTTACGGCAAATTTTTGCCCAATTTCCCAACTCATTTCAAACCTATCGAGAACCATTTGTTGGCGGTGGTTCGGTGTTTATAGAACTGAAGAAACTCAATCCAGATTTGCCAATTTGGATTAACGATCTCAATCCTGATGTCTATTATTTCTGGAAATGCGCTCAATCTCATTTAACAGAGTTCACGCAAACTGTTCGAGATATAAAACACACTTGTAACGATGGACGAGGGTTATTTCAGGAGTTAGCAAATGTTGAGGTTGACCGCCTCTCAGACTTAGAACGGGCAGTTCGTTTTTTTATTCTCAATCGGATTACCTTCTCGGGAACCATTGAAGCAGGAGGCTATTCGCAAAAATCGTTTGAACAGCGTTTTACGGACTCCTCAATTGACCGTTTAAGTGCCTTAAGTCCGGTATTAGATGGGGTCAAAATTACCAATCTTGATTATAGTGAATTACTGCAAGATGACGGAGACTTAAAGGGCGATCGCGAAGCGTGCGGGAACCGCAATCGCAGCTTCATTTTTCTCGATCCCCCCTATCTCAGTGCCACTAAATCTAAACTTTATGGCAAACGAGGTCATTATCATAGCAGTTTCGACCATGGCCGGTTTGCCCAACTCTTGCAACGCTGTCCTCATCTGTGGTTGATTACCTATGATGACTGTGCCGAGGTGCGGGAAAACTTCCAATTTGCCCAGGTTTATGAATGGGAATTGCAATATGGCATGAATAATTATAAGCAAGATAAAGCCAATAAAGGCTCAGAATTGTTTATTAGCAATTACTCCCTGGGGGCGGTTTCCCAGGAATTGAGCAATCGCGAAGCGTGCGGGAACCGCAATCGCGAAGCGTACGGGAACCGCGATCGCCACCCCGAACAACTCTCCCTCGGTGTTTAACAAGTCCCTAAATCTCCCCTAGCGTCGCCGCAACTTCACCATAAAAAAGCCATCCCCCTCGTGACGATGAGGCCATAAACGCAACCCCAGAGAAGACTCCACCTCCGGTAAACCCAACTCCTCTGGAGGCGTCTCAACCCGCCAATCCGGGTGAGTTTGTAAAAAGGGATCAATCACCCCCTCATTTTCCGGCAAACTGATCGTACAAG
>CAZXWM010000467.1:0-2655 GCA_964644215.1 uncultured Phormidium sp. | reverse complement strand
CAGTGAGGAGGCAGAAAAATCGCGCTCGGCTTCCCTGTACCACCAGGAATTTGCCGACGCGCATTTCTTCGACGGAAACGTCGGGATGGAGACGAATTTCTAGGCCGTGACTGAGAGAACCTTGGATGACGGAACCGAGAGGGCGATCGAACATGGTTTAAGAGGCAAAAGGCAAGAGGCAAAAGGCAAAAGGCAAGAGGGGGGAATCTTGTTGGCTGCGGTAGACTGGGGAGGGCTTGATGGGAGGTTTAGTGCGTGGTGTGGGAGGCGCTGGTTAAGGCGGTTTTGTTGGGAACGCAACGGTTGGGAAAACGACCGTTGGCGGAGATTGTGCCGCTGTCAGAGGAGATTGAACCCCTGATTGACGGTGATAGCGTAGAAGTGGAGATTTTGCAAGCGTTGGCGATCGCCAGTGTACAACGTCAGGCGGGGCGCGTGTTTCCTCGGGTGGCGGTTGAGACGACGGTTGAGGTGGCGCCCGAGGAGAGGTTGCCTGTCTGTTCGACGGCGGCGAGTCGGCTGCTAGAGGAGATTTTAGCTGGGGAGGAGGTTCCTGAACGATTGTCTCTTTGGCTGGGTTGGGCGCAACGGAGTCAGGTGCGGGTGACACCGCAGCTTTTGCCGGGGTTGTTGGACGTGGGCCGACAACGGCGGCAACTGCGCCCTTTGATACTACCGGTGTTGGGCGATCGCGGCTACTGGTTGGCAAGACAAAACCCAGATTGGCAGTTTGCGGCGTTGGCGGTGGACGTGACGGCGGCGGACTGGGGTGAGGGCAATTTGCCGACTCGTCTGTTTGGGTTGACCCAGATGCGTTCAACTGACCCTGACCAAGCGAGAGAGTGGGTTAGAGGGGTCTGGGAGAGCCATAAAGCCGGCGATCGCACGGAATACCTCAAAATCTTCCATCAGGGCTTAAGTGCCGCTGACGAGCCATTTCTGGAGGCAGCCTTAGCCGATAAAAGTCAGCAGGTACGGGAGATGGCGGCCAGACTCCTGACGCAACTTCCCGATTCCCAATTTCTCAAACGGGTGACGCAGTGGGTTCGTCAGCGGCTTCAGCGAGATAGCAACGGATTACAGGTGACGCTACCCGAAACCGTGACAGCGCAGCTGCAGCGGGATGGGGTGCGAGAGAAAGCCCCGGCCAAGGTATCTCAGCAACCTTGGTGGTTCTTGCAACACCTGGCCCGAGTGCCGCCTCAGGTGTGGGCGCAAGGAGACGAGATTGAGGTTTGGCTAGGATTAGCGGCAGAACATCCCCTGAAGGAGTACTTGTTGGAGGGTTGGGCTGTAGCGGCCATGCGTCATGGGGATGTAGATTGGGGGCGGCGGTTGTTGCTGTGGCCAATTCCGGGACGACTTGAGGAGAGTTCGCAACGGGACGGCCGTCTGTTGTGCAGTCTACCCCAGGAGGAACGAGAAACCTGGATTCTGGGGCATCTCCAGGCCCACCCGGAGATGATGAGTAAGCGTCATCCCAGTTTAAGCCGCTTACAGGTCTGTGAGTGGGACTGGAGTGATGGGTTTTCTCGGGCAATTTTCCAGCGATTTTGCCAGGATATTCTGGCGAGTCAGGATAAGTATGATTGGGCGGTACGTTCGACGTTTCGCCAGTTCGCCACTTGGATGAATCCTGACTTGGAGGCGGAGTTTCGGGAAATGTTGTTACCGAAAATGAAACCTCAGTCCTATTGGCGGCAAACTGTTGAGGAGTTTTTGGCCATGTTGCAATTTCGCCAAGAGTTGCAAGGGGCCTTTGCTGAGACTTCAGAGACAGCAGAGACAGCAGAGAATCCTTAGAAACCCTTAAGCTTCGATCGCCCCCACCTCCATCGCCCCCACAATGATGTTAGACTCGATACACTTAAGCAAGCTAGGGGTGCCTGAGTCGTCAGGCTGAGATTTACACCCTTAGAACCTGAGACCGGCTAGTACCGGCGCAGGGAAGCTGTTTATCGAGGAAATTCAATATGCGTACAGACTGGGTAGCTAAGCGACGCGGTCAGGGTAATGTATCCCAGATGCACTACGCTCGTCAGGGAGTCGTTACTGAGGAGATGGACTATGTTGCCAAGCGGGAAAATCTCCCTCAGGAGTTAATCCGCGATGAGGTGGCCCGGGGCCGGATGATTATTCCGGCCAACATTAACCACACCAATCTCGAACCGATGGCCATTGGTATCGCCTCTAAATGTAAGGTGAATGCCAACATTGGTGCGTCTCCTAACACCTCTGATATCGATGAGGAAGTGGCGAAACTCAATTTGGCGGTGAAGTATGGTGCGGATACTGTCATGGACTTGTCTACCGGTGGCGGGGACTTGGATGTGATTCGCACGGCCATTATTAAGGCGTCTCCGGTTCCTATTGGTACGGTTCCGATTTATCAGGCCCTTGAAAGTGTCCATGGGAGTGTGGAAAATCTCACGGCGGATGACTTCCTGCATATTATTGAGAAACACGCTCAGCAGGGTGTGGATTACATGACGATTCATGCGGGAATTTTGATTGAACATCTGCCGTTAGTGCGCGATCGCATTACGGGGATTGTCTCTCGCGGTGGCGGTATTCTGGCTCGCTGGATCTTACATCACCACCAGCAAAACCCCCTCTATACTCATTTCGACGACATTATCGAAATCTTCAAGAAAT
>CAZXWM010000466.1:1743-2658 GCA_964644215.1 uncultured Phormidium sp. | reverse complement strand
GGCCAACACTAACCCGGGTGCGCCAAACCATTGGATAAAGAAATAATCCAACAGCACATTGAGAAAGATATTCGCAATACTGACTCGGAACGGCGTTTGACCATCTCCGAGAGCATAAAACACCCGCACCAACACATCCCGTCCCAAATAAACAAACATTCCCAAGCCATAGGCCATGAGAATTGCCGCCACAAACTCCGACGCCGCTCGGTCAAAGGCATAGCGCTCATAGACCACCCGCACAATGGGGGTAGCCAGGGCCACCATCAGCGCCCCCAAGGGCAACATTGTTAACCCCGTGAGAATCAAACCTTGGCGAATGCGTTGTTTGAGCTGCGGCCAATGCTCAGGAGCGGCAAGACGAGAGAAAATCGGCAGTAGGGGAACCAGTAGGGTATTGGAGATAATCCCCAGAGGCGTTTGCACTAATAACCCGGCATAGCCTAAAGCAGATGCGGTCTGGGGGATAAAGGAGGCGAACCAGAGGTCGGTGTAGACGTTAATCTGCATCATCCCCGAGGAGAAGGTGGCCGGTCCCATGACCTGCATCACCTCCCGCACCCCCGGCCGCCAAAACTCGAAGCGTAGCCGTAGCGTTCCTAGTCCCTCTCGCCATTGCACCACCACTTGCACCAACCATTGCAACACCGCTCCCAGGAGAGTTCCCCAAGCCAAGACTAAGCCTCCGATGGTGGCGTAGCGGGGTTCGGTGATTTGGTCTCCCAAAGACAAAGCCAAGACCCCTAAGCCGCCAATAAGGGCCACACTGGAGAACAGGGGACTGATTGAGGGCAGCCAATAGAGGTCGGCGGCGTTGAGGCTGCCGAAGCCAATGCCGATGAGGCCGGCCAGTAGGGCCATCGGCGCCATAATGCGAAACTGGATGACGGCAATCTCACGAATGTCTTGACCGGC
>CAZXWM010000466.1:0-1733 GCA_964644215.1 uncultured Phormidium sp. | reverse complement strand
AGAGACCCGGAGCGACCAAATCAATGAGAGGATGGGCAAAGACAACCAGGGCAATGGTGACCAGGAGCAGGATGCCACCGACGAGGGTGGTCATGGTTTCGATGAGGGGAACTGCCTCTCGTTTATCCCGTTTGGCGACGACACTGACGATCGCACTATGAAAGGGTCCGTTAATGCCCCCTAGCAGCACCAGGAGGAAGCCTGGAATCACATAAGCATAGTTGTAGGCATCCACAGCGACACCGACCCCAAATGCGGCAGCGATCGCCTGTTGACGAACCAAGCCAAAAATCTTACTAATCAGGGTCGCCGCTGCCACAATGCCAGCAACCGATGCCAAAGAACGAACCTTGTTTGTCTCGTCAGCCATAATTACCGAGTTACATCTGTCCGGGGATGAGAGTCACTTCCCCAAACATTTAACCGCAAGAGGGTCACGGTTCCCTATCCTGGGTCGGGGTTTCGTGGCCTCCTCTTCACTCAAATCTGTTAATTTTGTCCATGACTAGCCCTCTGATTTACGACTATCCCCCCCTTTATTCAGGAACCTTAATCCGACGCTATAAGCGCTTTTTGGCCGATGTCGAACTCGTTAACGGCGAGGTGATTACGGCCCATTGTCCCAACACGGGTCCCATGACGGGAGTCTGTGACCCCGCCAGCCCCGTCTTGCTCTCCTATAGCGACAACGCCAAACGCAAATATCCTTATACCTGGGAGGCGATCCAGATGCGCGATGCGGCTCGCACCTGGGTGGGGATTAACACCAGCCGTAGTAATGCGATCGTGCGATCGCTCCTTGAGCAACATCTCATTCCCCAATTGGGGGACTATGGAGCCATCCGCTCAGAAGTCAAGTATGGCCAAGATGGGAAAAGCCGCGTTGACTTTCTCCTCGATGGGGAACGGCCCATTTATCTCGAAGTCAAAAATACCACCTGGGCTCGGCAAACTCAGGCCTTGTTTCCCGATACCGTCAGCGAACGCGGACAAAAACATCTACGGGAATTGATGGCCCTAGTGGACGAGGCGCGCTGTGTCATGTTGTACTTAATTAACCGGGGAGATTGCGATCGCTTTGCTCCCGGTGATGACGCCGATCCAACCTATGGCAAGCTCTTACGAGACGCCGTGAATCGAGGCGTAGAAGTCTTACCCTGCCAGGTTCACGTCAGTCCCGAGGGACTCCGTTACTGTGGCCAAGTTCCCCTAGAACTGTAGCCCCAAAACCCGTCCCCTGGTCAGCCCATTCTGAGCCGCCAGGCGATCGCCCAACGAGGACTTGTATAATCGGCTACAAAATGTACTGGATTGTCAGTGGTAATAAAATGCCATGCTAGTACAAGCATTATTTTGCTAAAACAGACCAAACAAAGGAGTTTTCGGTGTGAAAAAGGTAGAAGCCATCATTCGTCCCTTCAAACTAGACGAAGTTAAAATTGCCCTCGTCAACGCCGGTATCGTAGGGATGACCGTTTCCGAAGTGCGTGGATTTGGGCGGCAAAAAGGACAGACTGAACGCTATCGCGGCTCAGAATATACCGTGGAATTTTTGCAAAAGCTCAAACTCGAAATCGTTATCGAAGATAACCAAGTCGAGATGGTAGTTGAAAAACTCACCGCCGCCGCCCGAACCGGAGAAATCGGCGACGGTAAAATTTTCGTCTCCCCCGTCGATCAGATTATCCGCATTCGTACCGGCGAGCAGAACCTCGAAGCCATCTAACCCCAAC
>CAZXWM010000465.1:0-2672 GCA_964644215.1 uncultured Phormidium sp. | reverse complement strand
GCGTTACCGCGAGGTAGAACTTCCTCGGGGAACTCAAAGTTTTGGTGAGGTTGGTCGGTCGGGGCCATCCAAGCGCGAATCCCTTCATTCAAGAGAATGTTCTTGGTGTAGAAGGTTTCAAACTCGGGGTCTTCAGCCGCGCGAATTTCTTGGCTGGTGAAGTCATAGGCCCGCAGGTTCAAGCCGAGTCCGACGACACCGATGGCGCTCATCCACAGTCCTGTCACGGGGACAAAGAGCATGAAGAAGTGCAACCAGCGTTTGTTGGAAAAGGCAATGCCGAAAATCTGAGACCAGAACCGGTTAGCTGTGACCATAGAATAGGTTTCTTCAGCTTGAGTCGGTTCAAAGGCGCGGAAGGTGTTGGCCCCTTCACCATCTTGGAAGAGGGTGTTTTCCACCGTGGCACCGTGAATGGCGCACAGAAGCGCGCCGCCGAGGATACCGGCGACCCCCATCATGTGGAAGGGGTTAAGGGTCCAGTTGTGGAACCCTTGGAAAAAGAGAATGAAACGGAAGATGGCCGCGACACCGAAGCTGGGTGCGAAGAACCAACTCGATTGTCCCAAGGGGTAGAGAAGGAACACGGCCACGAACACGGCAATCGGACCGCTGAAGGCGATCGCATTGTAAGGACGCAATCCCACCAGACGGGCAATTTCAAACTGACGCAGCATAAAACCAATCAGTCCAAACGCGCCGTGCAGGGCGGTAAAGGTCCAAAGTCCGCCGAGTTGACACCAGCGGGCAAAGTTCCACTGGGCTTCGGGTCCCCACAGGAACAGCAGGGAGTGACCCAAGCTGTCGGGAGGTGTCGAGACGGCCACGGTCAGGAAGTTGCAACCTTCGAGGTAGGAAGATGCTAGACCGTGGGTATACCAGGATGTAACAAAGGTGGTTCCGGTGAGCCAGCCGCCAACGGCGAGGTAGGCACAGGGGAACAGAAGAATGCCAGACCAGCCGACAAACACGAAGCGATCGCGTTTGAGCCAGTCGTCAAGTACGTCGAACCAGCTTCTTTCTGGTCCGCGGCTTACAGCGATGGTCATAAAGGTAAACTCCGAATGAGTGCTTCAGAATCGTTGGGGGACTTCCTGAGAAGGCATCGTTTGAAAGAATGATAACAAGTTTTTCGCAGAAAGTTTACGATTCTTTACCATTGTACTCATTTTTCTTAAAAAGATCCAGTCTGGGGGGGAGCGATCGCCCTGGGGGGTGAGATTTCTCAGCCAATTGCGGCGCAATCCCCCGACATCCGATACAGTGGGTAACAGTCACAGTTTCAACGTTCATTGCGACGGTACGCTTCATTACCCTATGTTTACGATTGACCTGATCCTTAAATACACCCCCATGCCCCTGTCTGTGCAACGGCAGGAAAAAGAGGGCGCCGAGTCCCTTTACCGAGAAATCTGCGAGGCTATGAACTCTGGCAATCCCAAGGTGCTAGAATTGTCCTGCGATGGCAAGATTGAGAAACATCTGAGTATCGCCACGAGCGAGTTGGTGGCGGTACAGATGTCTCAGAAAGGACCCGCTGGGGGCGATCGCCAACCGGGATTTTTCGTGGCTACGGCTGACTCGTAATGACCTCTACATCGACACATCCCGCCATTACAGTGCGGGATGTTTCCTTTCAATGGGCCTCGGGTAATGTCGTCCTCAATCACTGTAGCCTCGATGTTCCACCGGGGGAGTTTTGGATGCTCCTGGGAACCAACGGTAGCGGGAAATCAACGCTGCTGAGGATTCTGGCGAATTTACTCCCTCGAAGTGGTGGCCAGGTTGAGATGAATGGTCAAGTCGGGTTTGTCTTCCAAAATCCCGATCATCAGTTGGTGATGCCGACGGTGGGGGCTGATGTGGCCTTTGGACTCGTCGAAGAACGGTTGACGGTTCCACAGGTGCGCCAACGGGTGACGGAAGCCCTGACGTTGGTGAATTTACAAGCTTTGCAACAACGTCCCATTTATGCTCTCAGTGGGGGGCAAAAACAGCGGGTGGCCATTGCTGGGGCGATCGCCCGCCATTGCGATATTTTACTGCTCGATGAACCCACCGCCCTCCTCGATCCTGAGAGTCAGACGGATTTAGTGCAACAGGTGAGCGAGTTAGTTCGCCAGCGACAGATGACGGCGTTGTGGGTGACCCATCGTTTGGATGAATTGGATTATTGTGACGGGGCCTTTTTGTTAGAAGGGGGGCGAGTGGTGGACTCTGGCGACCCCGAACGCCTGAAACAACGCTTGATGTTGCCAGGCTGACGCGTCGCTGAGGCCTTAATGAGATCCCATCGGGGAGAATGAGGGTCGCAGGGGAGGGTGGCACAAAACTCAACAATGGGCAATGATGTTAAGCAAAGATGTCGTTACAGTTAGTCATCTTTGACCCCATACGTTTTTCTGAGTTTGTTAAAATGTCACGTTCTTCAACCCCCGTAACCCTCCTTGTTGATGGGTATAACATCATTGGTATCTGGTCAGCTCTGCGCGATGTCCGCGATCGCGATGGCCTAGAAGCCGCCCGCAGAGACCTAATTGAGTCTTTAGTCAACTACAGTGCCTTCCATGGCTATGAGGCGCAATTGGTCTTTGATTCTCAGTATCGTAATTCCCGAGGGATGCGAGAGGTGATTTCTCGTAACCTAGCGGTGCATTATACGGATTTTAATC
>CAZXWM010000464.1:2000-2672 GCA_964644215.1 uncultured Phormidium sp. | reverse complement strand
GTGCGTGGTCCACCAGCTTGTCAGGAACCCCCAACCGCTTCACCGGAACCACCACATCGGCATCCATCAGGCCCTCAACAACCGCCGAACCAAAGCCACCCATAATGCAGCCCTCTTCTAACGTCACAACCTTGCCAATCTGTTCCGCCAAAGGTGCAATCAACTCAATATCCAAGGGTTTGACAAAGCGGGCGTTCACCACTGTTGCCTCAATCCCATGTTCACTGAGAATTTCCGCCACCTGCATCGCCGGATAGACCATGGTTCCATAGCCCACTAGCAACACATCATCCCCAGTCCGTAACACTTCTCCTTTACCGATGGGGAGGGCTTCCCAGCCTTCTTCCATCAGAGGCGCACCATAGCCACTACCGCGAGGATAGCGCATGGCAATCGGTCCAGAGGTATGTTCAACCCCCGTCACCAACATCTGTTGCATCTCCGCCTCATCCTTGGGCGCCATAACCGTCATATTGGGGATACAACGCAGATAGGCAATATCATAGAGTCCCTGGTGCGTTGGACCATCGGCCCCGACAATCCCGGCCCGGTCTAAACAGAAGAACACCGGCAACTTCTGAATGCAGACATCATGGATAATTTGGTCATAGCCCCGTTGCAGGAAGGTCGAGTAAATCGCCACCACTGGACGCATTCCATCACAGGCTAACC
>CAZXWM010000464.1:0-1990 GCA_964644215.1 uncultured Phormidium sp. | reverse complement strand
AACCCCGCCGCTAAGGTCACGGCGTGCTGTTCGGCAATGCCCACGTCGATATATTGTTTGGGTAACTTGGCGTGGAGTTTGTCTAACCCCGTCCCCGTAGCCATGGCGGCCGTAATTCCCAAAATCTTGGGATTCTCTTCGGCGAGGGTGATTAGAGTCTGGGCGAAGACTTTGGAGTAACTTGGGGGAGTGGGTTTCTTGGAGGGGTAGGCTTTCCCCGTCGCCAAGTCGAAGGGCTTTTGTGCATGATAGCCCACTTGGTCGTTCTCGGCGATCGCATAGCCTTTCCCTTTCACCGTCGCCACATGAACCAGAACCGGTCCTTTAATATGATGCGCCTTATTAAACGACTCAATCAACTCCTCTAAGTTATGACCGTCCACCGGCCCCATATAGGTAAAGCCAAGTTCCTCAAACACCGCCCCCACCTTGGGAATCGCCAGCCGTTTCATCCCTTCCTTGACTCGTTCCATTTCCGGGGTGAAGGTTTCGCCAAAGAAGGGCAAATGCTTAAACTGTTCTTCGAGATTATCCGTCAGGAACTGTACCGGGTCACTGAGGCGCATTTTATTGAGATAGCGAGGAATCGCGCCCACGTTGGGAGAAATGGACATCTCGTTGTCATTGAGAACCACCAGCAGATTGGTATCTGGCAGATGTCCGGCATGGTTGATGGCTTCTAGGGACATTCCCCCCGTTAACGCCCCATCGCCAATGACGGCAACGCATTTATAATCCTCTCCCTGGGCATCTCGGGCCAGGGCCATCCCTAACGCCGCCGAGATACTGGTGGAAGCATGGCCTGCGCCAAAATGGTCAAAGGGGTTCTCACTGCGTTTGAGATAGCCCGCCACCCCATCTTTCTGCCGTAGGGTGTGAAAGTCGTTATAACGCCCGGTAATCAGTTTATGGGGATAGGCCTGGTGGCCAACATCCCAAACCACTTTATCGCGATCGAGGTCTAGGGTTTGGTAGAGTCCGACGGTCAATTCCACCACCCCTAAGCCGGGACCAAGATGACCGCCACTGGCGGCAATGGTTTGCAGGTGCTTCTCGCGGATTTGACGGGCGATTTCTTCGAGTTGGTGAAGGGAAAGTCCTTTGAGTTGATTCGGATGAGTAATTTCGCTTAGATGCATTGGTGCAAGTCCATGAGTGTTTGTCATTGGCGGCTTGATGCCGTCGGAATCAGTATTAAGCTTTTGTTAAGCTGTATATTTAGTTTGACTTAACTTGTAAAAATAGTACAACTGGGGTTCACCCTGACATTTTCGTTACATAAATTGCAGTTAAGTTTTGCTACAACCCCGACAAATTTAGCCAACATTTTCAGAATTTTATGTTATACTGGGAGCATAAACTTAATACTCAATGGAAAGGCGGGAGGAGCTTGGCTAGGATTAGTTAAAGTTAAACATCTAACCTGCCACAAAATAATTTTGCGCCAATCCTTAAAAAAAATCCCAGTCACGACAACTGGGATTTTAGGGAATTTTATTACACTGAGCCAATTAGGCCAGAGTCAGCGCCGTGAGACTAGGCGATCGCCGCCATCTTCACATCACTACCCGACAGAAGCTCTTGCAGTTCCTCAGCATCAACAGTTTCGCGCTCAACCAGCATCTTGGCCAACTGGTCTAACACCGAGCAATTCTCCGTCAACACCTGCTTGGCGCGGCTATAGGCCTCATCCACCAACTTACTGACTTCCTCATCAATGGCCGCCGCCGTCTCTTCCGAGAAATTGCGTTCCGAGGAAATATCGCGACCGAGGAACATATTGCCCTGCTGACTTCCCAGAGCCACCGGGCCGAGGCGATCGCTCATCCCAAAGCGCATCACCATCTGACGAGCCACCCGAGCCACCTGTTGCAAATCATTAGACGCACCCGTGGTCACTTCCTCCTCACCAAAGATAATCTCCTCAGCCAGACGACCTCCGAGAGCCACCGCCATCTGATTTTGCAGATAGGAGCGGGAATACAACCCA
>CAZXWM010000463.1:0-2675 GCA_964644215.1 uncultured Phormidium sp. | reverse complement strand
CGGGCCAATGGGTCAAAATCAGGTCTTGATGGAATTGATAGCGGTGCAGGGTGAGGCTCACCCCATTTCTCAGGTCAATATCTCGCTTGTAGCCTGTGGCCAGATGGGCTGGATATTGGGCGATGCGATCGCACTCATCCCCTGGGTCAGTCGGCAGTGCCTGGTCGCGACTGGTTCGCCATAGCTCTCGCCAGACCTCGCTAGGACAGGTTGTCGCATGGCCACTGGGAACGATGCTCGAAGACTTTCTAAAAGGCATCGCTAAAACATACCGAAGTATTATCGAGAGACAAGCTTTAGCGTATCTATATTAAGATTAATTGTCAATTGAGGCAGAATTTTGTGATTGTCGATCGCGTCTACGAAACAGCTCATCAGAAGATTTATCCTGTTGTGGCAGTTCCGTCGCCGCTGGACTCTCCCATGACGTAGCATTGAGGGGGACGGTTGCAGTCAATCAACCACCATTGGTTCAGGATTCACAGTACAAGAGCAATCGGATTATTCTCCGGCTGCTGTTCCATCATGCAATTTTTGAATCTTGTCGATGTTAGCAACCCTTGGCTTTGGCGATGAGCAGCCCTCCCTTATCACAAATAAGCTAATTTGTCAATATCTATCCCGAGAGAGTTGACCCGTATGGTCTTAAGGGGCGATCGCAACCCTTGCCACACAATACTACATACTGTAAAGTAGTAATATAGCCTTCAAACTAAAAATAAAATTTAATCGAGCGGGTCGTCAAGTTGGGTCTCACAGCCAACGGAACGCAACCCGTGTCCTGGCCGATTTTTTGTACAAATCCCTGTGCAAATCATGGTCGAAATCTTTGTCCAAATCACCCTTTAAGTTCCCCTCAACTATGTCTTCGACCCTGCAAGCCTCCGAGAACATCCCTGCCTTGGATGACGAGAAACCCCGCAAAGTTGTCCATTACCCCATTGTCATTATCGGAGGAGGTGCAGCCGGAATCACCACCGCCTCCCTACTGCTCAAACAAGACCCCTCCCTCAGCATAGCCATCATTGAACCCTCCGAGAAACACTACTATCAACCCGGTTGGACCCTAACCGGTGGTGGCGTGTTTCAACTTGAAGACACCGTTAAATCACAACAACAGGTAATTCCCAAAACCGTCACCTGGATTATCGAACGAGCCACCGAGTTCAAACCCGACCAAAACGCCGTCCTAACGACCGGCAACCTACAAGTCGAGTATGACGGCTTAATCGTCTGTCCAGGAATCCAGATTGATTGGCATCTCATCAAAGGTTTAAAAGACGCCATCGGCAAAAACGGAGTCACCAGCAACTATTCCCCCAAATACGCCCCCTACACCTGGGAAAGCATCCGTAACTTCAGCGGTGGGAACGCCCTCTTCACCTATCCCAACACCCCCATCAAATGCGGTGGCGCTCCCCAAAAAATTATGTACATGGCCGACGACCACTTCCGCAGTAAAATGGGCCTGCGAGAGCGATCTGATGTCATGTTTCTCACCCCCAGCACCCGGATGTTTGGCGTCGAAGCCTATGCCAACGTCCTGGGAAAAGTCGCCCAAGAGCGGGACATCACCGTTAAATTCGCCCATAACCTCAAAGAGATTAAAGGCGAGCAGCAAGAAGCCATCTTTGAGATTCTCGAAAATGACACCCCCGTCGATGAAGTCAGCATTCCCTACAACTTCATCCATGTTGCCCCTCCCCAGAGTGCGCCAGATTTCATCAAACGCAGTCCCCTAGCGGACCCCAATAGTCCCTATGGTTGGGTCGATATTCATCCGGGAACCTTGCAACACAAACGTTACCCCAACATCTTCAGCCTCGGCGACGCTTCCTCCGCACCCACCTCCAAAACCGCCGCCGCCGTCCGCAAACAAGCCCCCGTCGTCGCCCAAAACCTGCTCAGCTTCTTCGCGTCAACGCCCCTCGTCTCAGAATATGACGGCTACACCTGCTGTCCTCTGATTACTGGCTACGACAAAACCGTTATGGCGGAGTTTGACGGCTACAACTGCAAGCCTACCTCTAGTTTCCCCCTCAACCCCACCAAAGAGCGTTGGGTGATGTGGTTGATGAAAAAACACGCCCTCCCCTGGATTTACTGGAATCGGATGTTAACCGGTAAACCCTTTGAAGGCAACTATATTAAGCCCTTCCGCTGGCGCGGTTAAGGTTTTCTCCTGACAATCGACCTCAACAGTCCCCCCTAACCCGACTCAGGTTAGGGGGGTTTTTATGATTCAGCACTCAATAATTGTTAAGTTATGTAACAACAATGAGTAAACTTAGATTTGCGTTATACCATAGCTACATAGACATATATGCCATCTTATATTTGTCTCAGGCGACCTAGACGCGACCTAGACGCGACCTAGACGCGACTTAGACAGAACTTTAGATGTAACTCAAACTAGGAGGACATTCAGCCAATGGGACAACTCTACGACGAACTCGAACAAGACATTCTCTTCCAACATGGGATGAACGCCTGTCTGAACTGTGGCGTGTGTACCGCCGTTTGCCCAGCGGCTGAAGTCTATGACTACTCCCCTCGGGAAGTGATGAACATCGTCTCAACTCAAGACGACGACCTCATCATCGACGAACTCCTCAAATCCGACAAAATCTGGTTTTGTGGACAATGTTTTTCCTGTAAAAGCCGCTGTCCGAGAG
>CAZXWM010000462.1:0-2682 GCA_964644215.1 uncultured Phormidium sp. | reverse complement strand
TGCAATCTCTTGAGCTAAGTTTTTCAAAAGATTGTCAATGTCTTGAATAATGCACTCCGCCAGGGAATTTTCACCCCGCCCCCATTTTTTATCTCTGCCAACTTGATAGCGAAGGAAGTTTTTGATAACTTCTGTACTATCGGTGGTCTCGGCAACTCGCACTAAATTACGGAATTGTGAATCTTCCAGTTTGCCATATTGGGATTCCTTCAAGGCTTTTTGAATCGCCACTACTAATTTATCTTCAACTTGACGGATGCCTCGCTGAATCTTTAACTCAACTTGGGGATTTAAGATGTTCGAACTCATAGGGCATTCTCCCGAAACACTTGATGAAACTCATGACAAACCTTGACCTGTCCAAATCCTTCCAGGATGCGATCGCCAACTCCCTTAGATTCTAACTCACTCAGCGCCTCAGACCAGGCATCGAGGCGATTCGTCCCAAACAAATATAATCCTCCTTTCGTCGTCGTCAGTTCCACATCTTTCATTAAACCCCAAGCTGAATTCCAACCCGAAACGGAATCAAAACTACTGTAGGCATTGTGCAGCGTTAAGCTATCATCAGAAACTCCCGTGAACTGTTTTAAATCCTCTGCCGTGATCACGGTGGTGCGCCGCCAATTTTGACGTAAAATCGCATCGGATTGTAGATTCAGGGTGAAATAAGTCCGGTGAGGAAGCGATTGCGGTTCCCGCACGCTTCGCGAGCGCCCCGGATAGAGGCTGTTCCAGAGTTGCCAACGCTGTTGTAGCCGTTGATTAAACTCTGTCAATCGTGATTTTAGATTCGATTGCCAAGGAACAACCCTCGCGTGAATCTCAACCTGGCCGAGCCCCCGAGAAGCACTTCCCCCCAGTCGAAATCGCTGGCGGTTTTGGTTAATAAATTGGCTTAAGGAATCCGCCAGGGAATCCTCCTCAAGTAGAATCCCACCCCGATAAACCACCGGTTCACCATCTTCTCGATAGTCATCCAAAACCTCTAAACTGTAGAGGATTTGTTCTTCTGCGGTGGCGCGGCGGCGGTTAATACCCACCCGAGTCAGAAGTCGTTTGGGAACGGACAGGGTTTGATAGCCCTGACCCGTTTTATTATAGAAGCCGCTAAAGGGTTCGACTCGTCCCTCGCCGTCCTGTGCCGCTTGGGGACAGTTGGGATCATACAGTTGTCCACAAGCCTCAGCGCAGAAGCGATCAATCAGGGTATCGAAGACCCCATATCCCTTGGTTTTGAAGCCGGGTTTGGCCTTGGCGCTGACAGCCGTGACGGGCAATAGGTCAACGGCTGAGTTAGCAGTGAGACTGGGATAGGCGTTTTGGAAGATTGCCGCCTGATCTTCAATAAAGAGGCGGGAAAAGTCATCTCCAGGTTGAGGCTGTCGGTTGTTGGGGTGAGCGCGCAAAAGATGGCCGGCGATCGCCCCGCGAATCACGGAACCAGCGATAAAGTCCGCCGCCTCACTCACGGAACCGGGCTTTTTACGACCGATGGCAAGGGCTGATTTCGCTGTAATCGTCAGTTGAATCTGTTTCATGAGACACCTCCGGGCCGCAACCCCTGCCAATCTGCATCACCCATCTCAGGCAGGGTTGTCCAAGTTAACCAGCCTAACCCCGTGGATTTGCCACCTCCCAAGGCGTGAATATGCCGTAAAGCGACATTCAGGAGGAGTTTTGTGTAAGGAGGAGCCTGGGGATGAATGTACAAACTTCCCTGAAATTCCAGATTAAGGTTAGCGGGTGAGGTTTCCAAGAAATAGAGTTTTTGGTCTTCAGCGGTGAGACGGCGGCGGTTGAGGGTTACACCGGGACGTAATACCTCAGGAAGCGTATCAGCCGCCTCATGACAGATGAGATCGTTGACATCGACCTGAGACGGTAAACTCGGATTGCCGAAGATTTGGCAGATGAGACAATGGTGACGAGAGTCTTCCTCAACACGATAGGCATCCCGTCGGAAACGGGCCTCGTCTGCTTCAGTTAAGCCGGCTCGTTGAGGACACATACTGTCTGGATTGGGGGATTGACAGACGGGCCAGCCGAGTCCCCGCGCCAGTTTCTCACATTCATGGCGCAAACGTCCTTTGAGTTGGGAGGCGGGGATGAGGAGTTGTCCTCGGGCGTTGCGGAGGATGGGTTTGTCGGCCAGGGAACCGGAAGACCCCCCGGCGCCAACACAGAGTGCCGTGTTGATGGTGGCGGTGAGGGGTAGAGATTCCCCGATTTGGCTCGATTGCAGGTTAATCATGGCGCGATACCTCCGACGGGGTTGCGAGGGAGTCACTCTCTAGCTGGGTATCACTTTCAATGAAGGGATATAAATCGACGATATCCCGCCAAAGGGTTTCGTAGATGGTGGAGTCGTTTTCGCTGTCCAGTTTGCTCATCCAGGGGGCTAGGTTTCCGTCGTTTTCGGGGTCTTTAGGCGTACACCATATCCGTTCAAAATGATTTTCTAATAGGTTTTGCTGCTCGGGCTTTAGGCGGACTCGGAAGTAGCGGTAGTTGAGGATAGCGGTTTGTTTGCCCCGTTCTAGGAGACTGCGGATTTGATAGAGTTGCGATCGCGGAAATTCAGATTCTTTAAACGCCTGGATAGTTTTAATCAGGCTCCCCACTTCTTGTAGGGTATAGGGACTGGCATGAAGTTTGAGCTTTGGAGGCCCCGGAACAATC
>CAZXWM010000461.1:0-2686 GCA_964644215.1 uncultured Phormidium sp. | reverse complement strand
GGTTAGCTATGACTTCTATTCCACGAGCCGACCCTTTGTCTACAGGAACTTCTGGCTCTTTTTCCATAAAAAACTTCCAGGAATCTGCTTGCTCATCGCAGTCTATGAGAAGTACTTCTCCCCATTCAGATAAGTACCCTGCTAAGTGAACGGCTAGGGTTGTCTTTCCCACACCGCCGCTATTATGAGTACATAGCATGACTTCCATTGGATTACTAGATAAATAATACTGTAGGCGAAAGATGGGAGATTTAGGATGTTACGAGGTGATCAGCAACGATTATTCTATGCTGGCCCGGCGGGATCAGTCTCTATTTCAGAATATAGGGTGTCCTCAACGCTAGGTGGGCCAGTATCGCTGCAATCTGAATGGTCTCAGAGAGAGTGTTAACAGGGTATCTACATTTTAGCTGAGTCGGTGGTCAACCTCAGAATCTGGGCTTCAACTCCCACTAGAACGATGATCATTCTCCCCTGTGGAGTCTTCAGTGCGGGGGGTCTGGAGTCGTCATAGGTTGAGACTGTTGGCGTTGTGCGACCTGAATCAATAGCCTTAAGGCTTCGTTAACGGCTGCATCATTGGGGAATGCTTGGGCGACATCGGGATCTAAACGCACGATGTTAGTCCCAGTGCGATATCGCTCAACATACTTACCTCTAACGCCTCCCTGCATTTGGGAAAAGTTGTACTCAGGACGTAATTCATCTTCCATATTCATAATTTAAGGGGTCTGGGTTAGGCTAGGGCTCGAAAGCCTGATTCTTACAGCCGACTTGGATTGAAGATTCATCAAGACCTGGCTATCCTAGATCGCAACAGCTCATCCCCAACCCCCATTATGTCAGAAACTATCTTCCATTTGGCGTTTCCCGTCGGCAACCTAGACGATACCAAAACCTTTTACGGAGACGGCTTAGGCTGTCAGTTGGGCCGTGAATCTCCCCAGGCCCTAATCATGAATCTCTATGGACATCAATTGGTGGCCCATGTCACCTCAGAACCGCTCACTCCGCAGCAGGGTATCTATCCCCGCCATTTTGGCTTAGTGTTTCCTGAGTTACACGACTGGGAACAACTCCTGAACCGCGCCGAGGGACGGCAACTTGAGTTCTATCAACAGCCTAAACATCGCTTTAAAGGGGAACTGACGGAACATCAAACCTTTTTCTTGCAAGATCCCTTTCAGAATCTCTTGGAGTTTAAGTTTTATCATCACGCCGAGGCGATTTTTGGGGCGCAGCAGATGTCGGCGGTGGGCGATCGCACTTAAGGTGAGATAATTGAGAGGATTGATGGCAATAACTCTCGTTCATACCGCAGCAGTCAATCACGATCTCGATAACCTCCACTCTAATTATCGGAAGATGGAGGTGAAACGCCTCATAAACGATTTACCCCTGCTATTCGATCCTACGAACATTATGAAACCCACTCATCAATCTGCATTCAGGTTTGAAGCCAAAGTCCTAGAGGGAAATCGGCTAGAAATTCAGTTACCCCCTGAAGCAAAGCTTGACTCTAGCCGTTGCCGGGTAGAAGTGATCGTCCTGTTGCCCCATGAGTCGGAACAAGTCAAGTATCCCTCAATGCAAGAGATTCTAGCCAAAATCCATCAGCAACATTCCGGGGGTAGAACGGTAAAGCAGATTAACCAAGATCTGGGAATCGAGCGTGAGTCGTGGGACAGCTAAAGGCGATTTTTGGGGCGCGGCAGATGTCTGCGGTGGGCGATCGCACTTAAAGTGAGATAATCGAGAGGGTTCCTCAGTAGAGAGTTACGAGATCATTATGGTTGAGATCGCAGTGGTGGATTACGATATGGGCAACCTCCACTCCGCTTGTAAGGGATTGGAGAATGCCGGGGCCACTCCCATCATTACGGATTCCCCGGATGTCATCGCTCAAGCCGAGGCCGTCGTCTTACCCGGTGTCGGTTCCTTCGATCCGGCCGTGGAACATCTCCGATCGCGCCATCTCGTCGAACCCATCCAAATGGCGATCGCCCAAGGAAAACCCTTTCTCGGCATCTGTCTCGGCTTACAAATCCTCTTTGACGGTTCAGAAGAAGGAAAACAACCCGGATTAGGCATTATCCCCGGAGTCGTGCGCCGCTTCCGTCACGAACCGGGCATCACCATTCCTCACATGGGTTGGAATGCCCTCGACTTCCAACAAACCGGGATTCCCCTCTGGGAAAATCTCCCCAATCCCGCCTGGATGTATTTCGTTCACTCCTACTACGTCGATCCCGTCGATCCCAGTATCAAAGCCGCCACCGTCACCCACGGAAGTCAGGAGGTGACAGCGGCGATCGCCCGTGACAACCTCATGGCCGTCCAATTCCACCCCGAGAAATCCTCCACCGCCGGCCTACAACTGCTCTCCAACTTCGTCCATCTCGCCGAAAAAGCCATCTCCGTCGCCTCGGTTTAACAGCGACGCGAAGAGGGCAACCACAAGGGATTGCCCCTACGTTGTTTCTATTGCCTATTGCCTCTTGCCTATTGCCTCTTGCCTTCCCCTCCATGCCCCTACGAATCCACGGTAATCGTTCCCTAAAAACTCTCCCCGGAGATGCCACTCGCCCTACCCCAGCGCGAGTTCGCGAGGCCCTATTTAATATCTGGCTGGGAGAGATTGAGGGCTGTCGTTGGTTGGATCTCTGTGCCGGAAGTGGGGCGATGG
>CAZXWM010000460.1:0-2698 GCA_964644215.1 uncultured Phormidium sp. | reverse complement strand
AAGCCGGGCAACCACAAGGGTTTGCCTAAAAGCCGGGCAACCACAAGGGTTTGCCTAAAAGCCGGGCAACCACAAGGGTTTGCCCCTACTTCTTGCGTCCGGCCTTGGCATCGACTAACTCCAACTCCGAGAGCAAAAAGGTCACCGCGTGATCCCAATTGCCCCCTTCAAACAAGACTGCCGCTTTACCATCGCTGACCCGTTGCACCGAGCCTGTAAACCGGTAATAGGTATCTTCAGGGTTAATCACTTCCACAGCCGAACCAGGCAGAATCATAAGTCTTTCGTCGTTTCGCTAATTCACCATTCTGATTCTAGCCCACCGCAGCGCCCCGGCTAAAACTTTAACCGCTGTCGGTGATTATTAACCGATTCGACTAACCCCACCGCCAGAAAATTTGTGAGTAGGGCCGATCGCCCATAACTCATCCAAGGCAAGGGAATCCCCGTCACCGGGGCTAAACCAATAGTCATACTGACATTGACGATCACCTGAAACACCAACATCGACAACACCCCCACCGCCAATAACGAGCCAAAATTATCCTTCGCCGTTTGGGCGATAATCACCAGACGCAAACAAATCAGCCAAAAGACAAACAAAACCGCGATCGCCCCCACAAAGCCCCATTCCTCGCCCACCGCCGAGAAAACAAAGTCCGTATGTTGCTCAGGAATAAACCCTCCCTGAGTTTGAGTGCCTTGGCCCAAACCCCGTCCCCAAAGTTCCCCAGAACCAATCGCGATGCGAGATTGAATCAAGTGATAGCCGCCGCCGAGAGGATCACGACTGGGATCGAGAAATAGCACAATCCGGTCTTTCTGATAGGGTTTAAGCAAGTCCCATAACATCTCCCCTAAGCGGCCCGAGACCAAATTGACCGTCAACGCGGCGATCGCCCCAAACCAGCGTCCCGGAATCGTCAACCAAGCAATCACCGCCATCCCAGCTACCCAAACAAACCAGACCGGCAGCACTAAACTAAACAAGATGGCCGAAATCATGGGCGAAATCAACAACAGCAACCAACCGGGATTCGCATTAGCCCAATAGAGCATCCCCAGAGTGATGGCCCCAAACACCAAAGAGGTTCCTAAATCTGGTTGCAAAAAGACTAACCCCCAAGGAACGGCTGCCACCGCCAAACTTTTCAACACCGTAGGGAAATTCGCCGCTGTCCGCCCTTCTAACATTGTCGCCAACGTAATAATCAGCCCTAACTTGGCAAACTCCGACGGCTGGATATTAAAACCACCAATCGTAATCCAGCGTTGCGCTCCCAGGGCCGTGGTCCCTAAGACCATCACGGCAATCAGGGACACATTGGTGATGACATAGATAATCCAAGTCCATTGAACCAGGCCTTCATAGCGCCAGCGGGCAATGACCAAGGCGATCGCCACACCAATCGCCCCCGTCAGCCAATGTTGCCACCATTCGGTATACTCCAACGTAAGCTGGCTACTGCGAATCACCAATCCGGCATAGACCGTTAAGCCAATCGAAAGAATGAGTAACGTCCAGTCAATGGACTGCCAAGCTTGTAACCAATTGCGGTTAACCATAAATGGGTGTTGGGGAAACTTTGGAATAGGGAACTTCGGAATAGGGAATAGGGAATAGGGAATAGGGCGTTCCACTTTTGTGGCACGCCCCTACGCCTGGCCGGCTCCTGATGCTGTCCTAGCGATTCGAGAACGCCGCCACAGAGACTTTGGCCGCCAATTGTTTGGCCGCTTGCATCAACTCTTGAGCTGAGGCAGACTCAGGCTGAGAGACAACAATAGGAATTCCCGCATCGCCACCTTCTCGCAGCGGGATTTCTAGGGGAACTCGTCCCAGTAGCGGCACATTCAGTTCCGTGGCCGTTTTCTCACCGCCACCCGAGCCGAAAATATCATACTGGCGATCGGGCAGATCCGGGGGGATAAAATAGCTCATATTTTCGATAATCCCCAAAACCGGAACCCCTAGCTGTTCAAACATTTTTAAGCCCTTGCGCGAGTCGAGTAGGGCCACCGTTTGCGGAGTGGTGACAATGACGGCCCCGGCCATGGGAACCGCTTGAGCGAGGGTGAGTTGAGCGTCGCCGGTACCTGGGGGCATATCCACGATCAGATAATCGAGTTCTCCCCATTGCACCTGATAGAGAAACTGACGAATCACGCCATTGAGCATGGGGCCACGCCAAATCACGGGCTGATCTTTGTCAATCAGGAAGGCCATGGACACCAGTTTAACGCCATGATTGAAGGCCGGTTCTAGGACTTCCTTGCCGTCAGCCCCTTCCCGTACCATGACCTTGGCATCACCCAGACCCAGCATATTGGGGCCATTGGGGCCATAGATATCAGCATCGAGGAGTCCCACTTTGGCGCCAGTTTGGGCTAGGGCGACGGCGATATTCACGGCGACGCTGGTTTTCCCGACGCCTCCTTTACCGCTGGAGATGGCAATGATATTCTTGACGCCCTCAATGCCTTGGCGATCGGGCAGTGAGGGCTGTTTCGGGGTTTCTGCGGTCACCTCGACCTGGACTTGTTCAACGCCGGGGAGGGTTCGCACCGCTTTTTCGCAATCCTCAACAATGAACTCTCGTAGCGGACAGGCCGGCGTGGTTAACACCAGGGTAAAACTCACCACTCCACCGTCAATGGTGACTTGGCGGATCATGTTCAAGTCCACCAGACTCTTATT
>CAZXWM010000459.1:2281-2700 GCA_964644215.1 uncultured Phormidium sp. | reverse complement strand
AGAGAGATTCGGCAACAGGGCCTGAGTGACGCGCAACGTGCCGATCGCATTGACCTCAAACTGGCGGCGAATCCCGTCAAAATCCAGGTTATCGAGGGAAATCGACTGCAAAATCCCGGCATTATTGATGAGAACATCGAGAGGTTTCCCATCTAAACGAGAGACGAGATCAGCCACCGCCGCATCAGAGGTAATATCGACACCTGTTTCGACACGAACCCCCAGTTGGTCTAACTCTGGGGAACTCGAACGA
Source organism: uncultured Phormidium sp. (assembly GCA_964644215.1). GTDB lineage: Bacteria > Cyanobacteriota > Cyanobacteriia > Cyanobacteriales > Geitlerinemataceae > Sodalinema. The sequence continues at coordinate 2,447 of CAZXWM010000459.1, read as the reverse complement.
CAGACGGCAATCACCTCATCGCCCCGTTGTTTCAGTTGTCGGCAATATTCACGACCAATGCCGCCATTTGCCCCTGTAATGAGATAGGTTGCCATAATCGTCAGTTCAACTCCTGATTAAACGGTTTTCTAGATCTAGTGTAGGAAATAGCCACCAGACCCTACGA
>CAZXWM010000459.1:0-2271 GCA_964644215.1 uncultured Phormidium sp. | reverse complement strand
AATAGGCCCTCCCCTATTCCCTATTCCCTATTCCCTATTCCCTATTCCCTGTTCCCTGTTCCCCCAAATGCTCATCCTCACCCTACTCTCCCTGGCGATTTGGATTAGTTTACTGGCCCTGCGAGGTCAGTTTTGGCGATCGCACATTCGCCTCACTCCCGTTCCGGCCAACGTCGATCCCTTACCCACCGTCTGTGCCATTGTCCCGGCCCGCAACGAAGCCGAGTTACTGCCGAAAACCCTGCGATCGCTGCTACTGCAAGAGATGGTCACGAACTTTCGCGTCATTCTCGTGGACGATCGCAGTGACGATGGAACCGCCGAAATTGCCGAGGCGATCGCCGCCGAAGTGCAAAGCCTCGCCAAGGAGTTAAACCTAAATCTGCCCCAACTCGACATTATCACCGCCGACCCCCTCCCTCCCGGCTGGAGTGGCAAACTCTGGGCCATGGACCAAGGAATCCAGTATGCTCAACGCTACAGCCCCGTCTATTACCTCCTCACCGACGCCGATATCCAACATCATCCCCATAACCTACGACAACTGCTGTTTAAAGCCGAACGGGACGGCCTCGATCTCGTGTCCCTGATGGTGAAACTGCGCTGCGAGAGTCTTTGGGAACGGCTACTCATTCCCCCATTTATCTATTTCTTCCAAAAACTCTATCCCTTCGATTGGGTAAACAACCCCCAAAAACCTACCGCCGCTGCTGCTGGAGGCTGCATTCTCATTCGTCGTCAGGCCCTCGATCGCATCGGTGGCTTAAGCCGCATCAAACACACCCTCATCGACGACTGTGCCTTAGCCCAAGCCGTCAAACACGCCGAGGGCAACGACTATCATAGTATTTGGCTAGGCCTAACCGACAAAACCATCAGTTTACGTGCCTATCCCGGACTTTGGAGTATCTGGGGAATGGTGGCCCGAACCGCCTACACCCAACTCAACTACTCCCCCCTACTACTGCTGCTAACGGTCATCGCCATGGGCCTAACCTATTGGCTTCCCCCCATTGCCCTAATTTGGGGCTTAGCCAACGACCAATCGTTTATCGCCTTGCTGGGGCTGGCCAGCTGGTCCTTGATGGCGTTTTCCCTCTTGCCCACCCTCTCCCTCTACCGCCAACCACCATTTCTGGGTCTAATCCTCCCCCTGATTGCCGCCCTCTATACCCTCATGACCCTCGATTCTGCTCTGCGACATCTCTTAGGGCGAGGAGGCGCTTGGAAAGGGCGTGTCTATCCTGGCGGCCATCGAGGCTAACCCCGGCGGCCACCCTATCCCCAACTGCCCAAAGGGTATAAGATGATCTGTGCTGGCTAACTGCCAAACCACCGTTGTTATTGGAATTTTATGGACGCGGCTGAACTATTAAATCGCTATGGCACCGGCGTTCGCGATTTTAGTGGCGTTGATCTACGGCGCATTTCCCTGAGTCGGGCCGATCTCTATCAGATTTGCCTCAAAAATGCCATTCTCAGCGGCGCTTCCCTGACAGATGCAGATTTACGCGGGGCAGACTTGTCCAAAACGGAACTCGCTAACGCCCGCCTCAATGGGGCCTCGTTAGTGGGGGCGAGTCTTTATGGTGCCGATTTGACGCAAGTGGAGATGCGATCGGCGGACTTATATCGTGTTGATTTGCGCCAAGCCTGTCTCAAAGGGGCAGATTTATATGAGTCGGACTTTCGGGAAGTCAACCTGGAGGGGGCCAACCTCTGTGAAGCCAGTTTACGCGGGGCCAACTTCCGCCAGGTGAAGTTAGATCAAGTGAAACTCCATGATGCGGATTTACGCGGGGCTGACTTACGCGGCGCCAGTTGGATGGGCGTAGAACTGATCCGCGCCTATTTTGAGGGAGCGAACCTCAGTTATGCCAACATGGAGGGAGTCTCCTTTGAGGGGGCCAATCTGCAAAAGGCCAATGTCACCTGTTCGATTTTGACGGGGGCCAATCTCACGGAAGTGAATCTGATGGGGGCCTCGTTAAAGGGGACGAAACTCGATCAAGCCAATCTCTACGGCGCGAACCTCAGTAATGCGGATTTAACGCAAGCGGATTTAAAAATGGCCGATTTAACCAGTGCTGATTTGAGTTATGCCAATCTCACCGGGGCTGATGTCTGGGGCGCCCACATGACGGCCGCCAATCTCCACGGCGCGATTCTCCCCGACGGAACCCGTCACGATTAACCCCTGTTCCCTGAAGAGAGGGCGCGCCTCTTGCCTCGGGCGACCACGGTTCGGCTATCGCTCACCGACCAGGGTAC
>CAZXWM010000458.1:491-2731 GCA_964644215.1 uncultured Phormidium sp. | reverse complement strand
GCTCACATCGTTCTATCAGGATTACTATTTCTCGCCGCTTGCTGGCATTGGGTCTTCTGGGACCTAGAACTCTTCAGAGACCCCCGCACCGGCGAACCGGCCCTCGACCTGCCCAAAATGTTTGGGATTCACCTGTTCTTGTCGGGGCTTCTCTGCTTCGGTTTCGGCGCCTTCCACCTAACCGGTCTCTTTGGACCGGGAATGTGGGTGTCCGACCCCTACGGCTTAACCGGCAGCATTCAACCCGTGGCCCCCGCCTGGGGACCCGAAGGCTTCAACCCCTTTAATGCTGGCGGAATTGTCTCCCACCACATCGCCGCTGGAATTGTCGGCATTATCGCCGGACTCTTCCACCTAACAGTTCGTCCCCCCGAACGGCTCTACCGCGCCCTACGGATGGGGAACATCGAAACCGTCCTCAGCAGCAGTATCGCTGCCGTCTTCTTTGCCGCCTTCGTCGTGGCCGGAACCATGTGGTACGGCAGTGCCGCTACTCCCATCGAACTGTTTGGTCCGACCCGCTATCAATGGGATCAGGGCTATTTCCAACAGGAAATCCAACGTCGGGTTCAAACCAGCGTTGCCAACGGCGCCAGCCCCTCAGAAGCTTGGGAGCAAATTCCCGAGAAGCTGGCTTTCTACGACTATGTGGGGAACAACCCCTCCAAAGGTGGTTTGTTCCGCACCGGTCCGATGAACAAAGGTGATGGACTGGCCCAAGGCTGGCTCGGTCACCCGACCTTCACCGACGCCGAAGGACGCGAACTCTTTGTGCGTCGTCTGCCCAACTTCTTTGAAACCTTCCCCGTTGTCCTCACCGACAAAGACGGAATTGTGCGGGCGGACATTCCCTTCCGTCGCGCCGAATCCAAATATAGCTTCGAGCAAGTGGGCGTCACCGCCAATTTCTATGGCGGTCAACTTGACGGAACCACCGTCAGCGACCCCGCTCTCGTCAAACGCTATGCCCGTAAAGCGCAACTCGGCGAACCCTTCAAATTCGATCGCGAAACCCTCGAATCAGATGGGGTCTTCCGCACCAGTCCTCGGGGTTGGTTCACCTACGGTCACGTCTGCTTTGCCCTGCTGTTCTTCTTCGGTCACATCTGGCACGGTTCTCGGACTCTGTTCCGCGACGTGTTTGCTGGGATTGACCCTGAACTTGATGAAGATCAAGTTGAATGGGGTGCCTTCCAGAAAGTGGGTGACAAAACCACTCGGATTGAGCAAGAAGTCTAACTCAGGTTGCCTCTGTTGCACCTGATGCTTAAGGGAATCTCAGGGAAGTGGCGATCGCCACTTCCCCAAACCCTGAAAACGAGTCCTTTGATAAACTAAGACTGTCACACTTTGAGTTTTTAGAGATTATGGAAAGCGTCATTTACATTCTGCTTCTTGCAGCAACCCTAGCCTTGTTATTTTTTGCCATCGCCTTCCGCGAAACTCCCAAAATCGGCAAATAACCTCTCATTGTCTTGATATCGGTTGTCCACTCCTGTCGTGGCAACCGCTGCGATAAGGGCAGGATCTTGCCAAGACGTACTACATTTATGTAGTGCGTCTGTTATCATATCTGCTAATACCTGTCAATTGTTATTGGGTGTTTACCCCAATTGTTATGCGTTGTCCCTTCTGCGAGCATACGGAAAGCCGCGTTTTAGAATCTCGTTCTACCGAATCTGGGCAAAGCGTCCGTCGTCGGCGACAGTGTCTGAACTGTCAACGCCGCTTTACGACCTATGAGCGCATCGAATTTGTACCCATGATTGCCATTAAACGAGATGGAAAACGGGAGTCGTTTGATCGATCCAAACTACTACGAGGCATTGTCCGGGCCTGTGAAAAAACCGCGATCGCCCCCGAACGCTTAGAGGCGATCGTCGATGACATTGAACTGCGGCTGCACCAGCGGCCCAAACGAGAAATTCACACCAGCGAAATCGGAGAAATCGTCCTCGATTCCCTCAAAGACCTCAGTGAAGTCGCCTATGTGCGCTTTGCCTCCGTCTATCAGCAATTCCAGGGTGTTCGCGACTTCGTCGAAGCCCTCGATCGCCTGCGAGAAAGCCGTCCCGACGACCCCCTCGACGAGCATCAGAATATCTCCCCCGAAACAGCCCCCAACTGCGCCATCTCCACCTAGGGCGATCGGTCTCGGGTTCGACCCCCTCCATCCCCCTCAGCAGACCGGACATTGTCGCCAGTTTTAAGATTCGCCAAAAAACCCACCCACAAAGTCG
>CAZXWM010000458.1:0-481 GCA_964644215.1 uncultured Phormidium sp. | reverse complement strand
ATTAGTCAATTCGCCTTCAAACGAAGGTGATGCGGTGTTTCGTCAAAGGAGGACTTGCTTGCAATCATCGCCCTGTCCGTTCAATTCTGTAACACCCATCAGCCGGAGGCAAACCTCAGTTATGGAGACTCAGTCCTAGGAAAACACGCATGGTCAATCAGAATACAACGCAAAGAGATGTCGGTTTCACACACGAAGATTTTGCCGCACTACTCGACAAGTACGATTATCACTTCAATCCCGGCGATACCGTAGCAGGGACGGTATTTAGTATAGAGCCAAAAGGCGCTCTGATTGACATCGGTGCCAAAACCGCCGCTTACATCCCGTTACAGGAAATGTCAATCAACCGTGTCGAATCTCCGGACGAGGTCTTGCAAGCCAACGAGACACGGGAATTTTTCATCCTCATGGATGAAAATGAAGACGGACAGCTAACCCTTTCAATTCGTCGCATCGAATATATGCGCGCTTGGGAGCG
>CAZXWM010000457.1:0-2741 GCA_964644215.1 uncultured Phormidium sp. | reverse complement strand
AGAGGCGATCGCCCGGATTGAAAGCCTCAATCTCGATGCACCCCTGGCGGACATTTACGCCAGCCTGGACTTAACCCCTCTCACGGACGAGGAAAGAGGGATTAATCCCGAAGCCTGACAACACCTTCAGGAGCGATCGCACTAAATAATAAACGACAGGAACCGATACCGCATTCCCAAACTGTTTACGCGCGATCGCCTCTCGTCTCGCCATCACGAAGTCATCAGGAAATCCCTGTAATCGAGCATAATCACGAGCCGAAATGGGTTTAAACTTTCTAGGTTTATAAATCTTCTCAATAAACTCCTGTTTATAATTTTTGGGGTCTTGACAATCTAACGAGCAGGTGGCAATATAATCTCGCATTCCCGTAGCTGTCAACGTACCGATCGCATCAGCATGAGGGAGAATGATTTTAGCAACACCATTGATTCCTGCTGAAATTTTTGAGTTGACAAATTCATGTTTTTCAGATTGAACCTGACGTAATATCTTTTTCTCCACCAATTTCTCTAACTCATCAATCTCTAAATCAGGAATTAACCCTTGCAGATGTGCAAAACTTAAGGGATTCCCATCTTTGGGACCATATTTTTTCTTGCGTCGATTGCGTAGCAGCGTTAAACAAATGTCTTGTTCTCGGGAAGTTGTTTCAATTAAATCCCAGGAGTGAAGGGTCGTATGGCCATCTCGAACATCAGAAAAGAGGAAAAAGTCATTCAATTCATCAATTTTTTGAAACCGTCCTCGGGAAGCGGGAATGCGATCGCCAAATAAACGCTCAGGGGGAAATTTCTGTTTCTGAATCGCACGATGTTCGACTCCCTCAATACAGTCATAGAGTCGTGGCTTCTCCCCTAACGGTTCTGGGAACTTAAACTCGGAGTGGGTTTTGATGGTGTTTTGAATCCCGATAATGAAAATGCGATCGCGGTTTTGGGGTAAGCCAAAATCATAGGAATTTAAGACCTTATATCTAACATTATAACCCAATTGACTCAGTTCAGTCACAATCGCATCTAAACTCTCACGGTGGCGAGGTTCCATGAGACCTTTGACGTTCTCAAATATAAACGCTTTGGGTTGATTGAGTTCAATAATCCGAATCACATCAAACCAAAGTTTACCGCGATTATCTTCAAATCCCTTGATTTTTCCGGCAATTGACCAAGGTTGACAGGGAACCCCACCCACAACCACATCAACGGATTCGGGTAATTTGCCAATTTTCTGCACATCCCCCAAATTGCGTTCAGAAGAGTTAACAGGCGTGATAAAATTTTTCTGATAAACGGCGATCGCCTCGGTATCAATTTCTGAATACCCCAGACATTGACCTCCCAAGCGTTCCAAGGCAATTCTAAAACCACCAATCCCCGCAAATAAATCGACAAAGGTGAATTTAGCACCTGGCGAACTGGGGGGAAGCGGCTCCAAATTGACTGGCTGTAATTCAAAGAGATTAAGCTGTTGCACAGACTCCAGGGGTTGGACGTTAGATATTGGGGTCAATCGTTTGCATAAAGTCTATTATCTCATCAATGTGATCCGAAAAAAACCTCGTGAACGCAAATCACCAATTGGGGAAAAGAAGGCAATAGGCAACAGGCAACAGGTGGGGAAGTCTCTCCTCACTCAGAGTCCTAAGTCAATCTTCGATTGCTATAGAACCGTGACTCAGCCGAGTCACGGCAGGGCCTGGCTATGAATTTTGTCTAACACCCAATAATTCTGACTTGTTATCAAAAAATGATAACAACATTCCTGGAACTGGGTATAGGCTGAAAACTAATCGAGATGTAGCGGCGGCTCAGGTTGTGCGCAATAGAGGACTTGCAGCCGTGGGGCACAGGGTCATAGAGGCTCAGGGAGGGTAAAGCCGTTAGGCTCCCCGTGAACTGAGAATCCCCGCGCCTTCAGGCCGGGGAGTGTCAATACAACAAATACTGTCATGCCAAGGTCGAAGGTGCGCCCAAAGCCCATGAAATTGCCGATATTCTCAATCTCTGTCGGGAGTTGGGGGCAAAACTCCAGTTCCAGGAGTTCTGGCCCGATTGGCAACTCGCCCGGGTGGATGTGGCCTTTCTTGCCCAAAATACCCAGTTTAAATGTGCAACCAATCCTCATCTTCGGGATTGGCAAGACCAGGGAGACCTCTACCTCGATTCGCGACGGTTATCGCAACTGCGGGATCTGTCGGCTATTGGCGATATTACCGTTCACATGAACGATCCCGCTGATGTGGAAACGGAATCCTCAGGAAAACGGTTACAAGAGCATTTAAGAGGTTTAGGGAGTCCCCTAAGATTTCGCTATCACCGCTTACGGGATACCATCGGCATCCTAACTAACGCTATCCTTGACACTCCCGCCGTTAAATCAAAGATTATAACGGGGGATTCTTGCTTCATGACTGTTTGTCTAGCCCCAGAGCATTTTTGCCCCGAAACCCCGTCCAGATTCCCCTCCACAAGCATCTGTTTAACGTCCACTGACTGTCCGGCAGCAGACGGCAAAACTTGGGTTACGCTTCGGTTTCTCATTCTTAGACTATGCCGCCCCTGTAATCAGGTACTTCTTTTTGGTCGGACATTCTAGCTGGCGAGAACCACCAATCTTGCCAATCGTGGCACACTTGGGTGCGTTGGCTCCACAAGTCTACCACATATTTTTAGTCAAAATTCATCTCACCGCTAAGCCTTCGGCTCTAACGGGAGTCTTCTTTTGACATTTAAGATAA
>CAZXWM010000456.1:0-2748 GCA_964644215.1 uncultured Phormidium sp. | reverse complement strand
GTCCCAGTGTCGGATGTCTAGCAAGGTTATCGAAAAATGGTATTAAATAATAAACCTGACTCTTTTACAACTGAGATTTCAACTGAGCCAAACGAAGCCAATCCGCCAAACAGTCCCGGCGGCGTTGACGTAAAGACTCATCAAAATACCCCTCAAAAATTTCTTGAACCACCCCTCGCTTATCCACATCATACGCAACCCCTGCTAAAAAATCCAGATGCCAAGGAGACACCAGGCGCGGCATTCGTGGCACAATTGAGGTAAAGGTGGCTGGCAAGGTTTGCGACCCCAACTCAACCAAAGCCGCCGCCCGATGTTGCCCATTTACTACTAAAAAGCGAAAATCCTGGTCATTGACCAAAAAATAACCGAAAATATGTTGGTCAGCAGATGCATAATAACTCGTCATATAGCCCATATTACGAATCGATTGCAGCACCTCCCGCAGCCGAAACTTCTCTAAATTCAGCCGTTCCAAACTCACCGGACCACAGTGAGGGCGACCATGTTCAGGGCCTAACTTATTTTCCCCAGAAAAGGGTTTCGGGTCAACATCGACTCGCCAAGGGGTTTCCAGGGAATCCCAACCTTGAGCCGTCTCATCTAATGTCAACGCTTGCAAGCAATTTTCTGGACGAAAGTGAGTATAAAACTGGTCTAAACTCTCCTCACAACTAAAAAAAGCATTGAGGGGATTTTCGCCCCGACTATAATGCCAGCCATAGCCCCAGATGCATTTTTCAATAGGAACTTGAAAGTAATAGTGATAGGCATCTCGTGCTGTCGTCAAGAGCTTGACATCATCGAACTCAATGGGTTTTCCCCGCCGATACATCTCCAGATGATGCGAGTCATCCAATATCTCTTGCATCCGGGGATTATCGATGGGATTGAGCATGACAGAAAGTTCGCTGAGTATAATTGAGAGTTAGCAAGACAGAGGACAGCCCCCATTTCAGACGTTCTCTAGGGCGATGGAACGCGGTTGAGGTTGGGGGCTGCAACTCGTAGATGCACAGAGTATCCCTAATTAAAACAAGGTAACTGGGTCATTGCTAATGGCTTCAGTGGTCACCAAGTCATTGGCCACCGTGCCACCCACATCACCACCCAAGTTTACACCCGGTAAACGAGCGATGAGTTTTGCACCACCTTGGGCGCCAAGATAGAGTCCTTGTGCTTCCACATCGAAGAAGAGTTGACCTTCTTGACTGAAGTCAACAGCCGTTAAGTCAGCGGCTGAGGTTGCCCCAATGGCGAAGGCTTCATGGAAGTAACCCGAACCATTGAGAACGTTGTCGAAATCACCGTACGTCGTGCCACCATTCGTGGCACCTGAACCATCAGCAATCACGCCATAGAGCGCACCGCGACTGCGGAAGAGCTTAACAGACTCAGAGGTGACACTGAACTCACTGCTTTCAAGGACAATTTTATCCCGGCCCACCTGGAAGTTGTTGAGGGTATCAATCCCCACAGCCCCCGAGAAGACCCCTTTGGTGAAGGTAGTACCGCTCGGCGCGCCGTCAGCACTGGTTCCATTGGCGCCGATAAACTGACCATTGCTACCAACAAGCAGGTTACTGGCACTCAACCCGGTTCCGACACTGATGTCTGAGGTGGCATTCGTCCCCAAGCTCAGGAAGCTGCCGGATTGGAAGGAACGGAACGACTTCTGCAATGTGACGCCGGTTTCAAAGGCAGAACGGAAGAGAACGCGGTTGTTGCCCCCTTTACCCAAGTCAATCAAGTCACCATTGCTGATGCCCGAGAAATCTAGGGCAACCTTAGAGGCCTTGGCTCCCTGAATTTGGAACCCATTGTAGGTGCTGCCCGATTCCTCAAACTGGACGCCACCGCCATAGATGACATCATTGCCAATACCGGCGGTGATGATATCGCCAAAGCCTGCCCCTTGCATAACGTTGTTACCGCCGCTGACGCTGATGTTCAGACTGACGGAAACAGAACTACTGAAGGAGGCACTGCTACTGAAGCCGAGAACGTCATTGCCCTCGCCGCCGGTAATAGAAATGGCTTCTTGTTCCCCTTCGGGATTGCCCTCGGCATCCAGAACCGCACTGAGGTCATTGAGAACGATGCGGTTGTTGCCCGATAAGGCAGTGAAGCTGGCTCCCGAGTAAGCCAAACTAATGTTGACACTGCTGGAGATACCACCGACGAGGATTTGACCGCCTTGGAAGACGTTGGTGACGTTGATGCTGGAGGATTCACTTTGGCTGAAGTCAAAGATACCTCCTTGACCTAGGGTGAGGGCTGTCAAGGTGTTTTTACCCTGACTTGCTTTGCCGGCCTGAATCCTACCAAAGACGGAACCACTGATGTTGAATTCATTTTCACCGCCACCAAAGGTCATGACCCCGGTTTCGGAAATGCCGTCGGAGCCAGAGAGATTAACGGTGTTGTTACCATCGCCAGCGGTAACGTTGCCGCTGACTGTGCTACCGACATCAATCGTGTTGTCACCATCGCCGGCATCGACGCTACCTGAGACGTTGCCCAAGTCAAAGAAATCATCGCCACTGCCGGTTTTCGTGACTCCGGAGGCGTCGTCGGTAATCTCGATGAAGTTGGCGCGATTGCTCTCAATGACCATCCCGCCAGTTTTCAAGGAGACTGAGCGATTTTGCTCACCGGTGAAGAAGAAGTTTCCATCCCCTTGCACCACGTCTTGAGCGCCAACGGTGACAGCAATGTCACTATTGCCCGCATTGACACCGATGTAGG
>CAZXWM010000455.1:0-2759 GCA_964644215.1 uncultured Phormidium sp. | reverse complement strand
GGAAGTGGCGATGGAAGTGATTCAGCGATCGCAGACAGCGGCTAAAGTCATGATTGTCGATGATGACCGCCAAGAATTGCAAGGCTTAAGCGCCCTCCTGGGTCCCTGGGGGCTACAACTGCAAAGCCTCGATGACCCACGGGAATTTTGGCAGGCCTTAGAAACTTTTATGCCCGATTTGCTGGTCTTGGATTTTGAAATGCCCCATTACAGCGGCATTGAACTCTGTCAGGTGGTTCGCAATGAACCGCAATGGCGCAAACTGCCGATTTTGTTTCTGACGGCCCATACGGATTCGGCGACGGTGGATCGGATTTTTCAAGCCGGGGCCGATGATTATGTCAGTAAACCCATTTCTGGGCCGGAACTGATTTCGCGGCTATTTAATCGCCTCGAACGGACGAAACTTCTACAAAATCTGGCTGAACTCGATGCCCTGACGGGCTTGGCCAATCGCCGCAAGTCCAGTTATGATATCGCCAATCTGTTGCGAGTGGCTTTACGCAACGATCGCCCGGCTAGTTTTGCCATGTTAGACCTAGACCATTTTAAGCCGGTGAATGATACCTATGGCCATGCTACGGGGGATTTAGTCTTGCACCGCTTTGGCGAGATGTTGCGCGATGCCTTTCGGGCTGATGATGTGGTGGGCCGCTGGGGCGGTGAGGAGTTTGTGGTGGTGATGGCTGATACTCCGGCGGTGAGTGCCGTTGAACGGTTATCGCTGGTGTTAGACCAATGGCGATCGCAGGCGTTTATCCTCGATAATGGGGTTGAGTTAAATGTTACCTTTAGTGCCGGAGTGGCTGCATTTCCCCAGCATGGGGATGATTTACCGGCTCTCTATCGTCGGGCTGATCAGGCCCTCTATCAAGCCAAAGAAGCGGGCCGGGGCCAGGTCTGTCTCTATTCCCCAGAGAGTGAGGGGTGACGGGAGCGTAGCTCATGATTCTCTCTGTGTCAAGGGGGTATAGCAGTCAAAGATTGCCTTAAGACACTCTCGTTTGGGAGATAACCACCCACTTGCTCCCTGTTGCCTGTTGCCTATTGCCTGTTGCCTGTTGCCTTCTTTTCCCCCGTTTTTTGTCCTAGTTTAAGCATTATGGATACTCGCTGTATTTTGATTATTGATGATGAAGAGGATATCCGGGACGTCACCCAACTGACCTTAGAACTCGAAGGCGGTTGGCAGGTTTTGACGGCAGAATCTGGACGTGAGGGAATCGATTTGGCCCGGTTTCATCATCCTGATGCCATTTTATTAGATGTCATGATGCCGGATATGGACGGCTTGATGACAGCACAAGTCTTACAGAAGTTTCCCGATACTCAATCGATTCCTGTATTACTCTTAACCGCTAAAGGAGCAGCGGAGATTATTGAGAATTTTCAAGGGATAGGCATTGCCGCCGCCATTTCTAAACCCTTTGATCCCTTGCAGCTTGTTCCCCAGATTAAACAGCTTTTAGCTTGGACTTAGGGACTCGAAGAACCTCTAAAACTCACAGTTGACAAAATTAAGCCAGATTCAGTCGAGAAGGCGTTTCTCTCAGACTCTGGCTCGTTTTTGCGGCTGATTTCTCTGACTTTCGTCAGTTGCGATCGCAGTTGTTATAGTTGAAATAATCCTGGGTCAGCGACGTTACAGAAGTCCCCGGGGAAAATGGGACCCTTCTCACGAGTCGAGCCAAGACCGTGAAGCGGTTTTCCTATTGCTAATTGTTAATTGTTGAGTGTTCCAATGACCCTTGATGCTGCCCTCATTTCGACCCTTGTTGCTCGCCTCGAAGACTTGGAACAGGAGCGGCAACTTCATCGGGCCATTGCCGACAAATTGCCGGTTGCTTACCTCTATCTTGACCGCCATGCTACGATTCACTTTGCCAGCCAGGTGGTGCTCGAACAACTCCATTGCGATCGCGACCAATGTCTAGGACGCTCCCTATTATCGTGGCTCTCCCCCCGCGATGGCGATCGCCTCTTGGCCGAAATCGCGCAACTGTATCGCCAGCATCACCCAGACTCCCAACCCTTTCGCCAACACCTTCACATCCGAGTCGGCGGTGTTCAAAGCGTAATGGCGCAACTCTCGCTTCTGCCGAGTTCTAGCAACGCCAGTCCTCTGGTGCTGATGCAGTGGGAGCGCGATCCTAACCCCTCATTTGGTGTCGATTTTAGGGACGCGCAGACAGATTCACAGACAGATTGGGAGCCTGAGTTAGATCTCGACCACCATGACCGTCGTAGTCGCTTGCAACAACTGGCCCTACAGATCCGGGGCCTGATTTTTGACTATGTGCTACATCCCGATGGTCGAGATCAGGTTCCCTACGTCAGTTCTAACTGTGAGGAGATTTTTGAAGTCTCCGCCGCTGAGATTCAGGCTGATACCGCTCACCTCTGGAGGCTCATGGATGCGGCCGATATTCCCTTTATGCAACGGGCGATCGCCCATTCAGCCAAAACCCTGACACCCTGGAACTTTGAATGGCGTATTCGCCTCCCATCCGGTCGTCAGAAATGGCTTCAGGGGATTTCTTACCCCCATCGTCAGCCTGACGGCCGAGTGATTTGGAATGGCATTATTTTTGAGATCACCGATCGCAAACAGGCCGAAGATGACCTCTATGATCTCGCTCAACGACTCTTAACCATTATCGAAACCGTCGAAGAAGGAATCACCCTCAGCGACGATGCCGATAATTTTGGTCTGTTTAATGCCAAAATGGCGGAAATCACCGGTTACAGCGGCACCCAAG
>CAZXWM010000454.1:0-2764 GCA_964644215.1 uncultured Phormidium sp. | reverse complement strand
ATCCTCAAGTCAAACAGGCGGCGATTGATGCCATTGTTCAATATGGAACCTCGAATAGTTCCTGTGAGGCGTTGAGTGGCCGCATTGATCTGCACCGCCAACTGGAACGGGAAATTTCTGAGTTTAAGGATCTCGCCCACACTCATTTGTTTGTGAATGCCTGGATGGCGTTACAGGCCCTGATGGATGCGTTCTGTCATTTGGCTATCCCGATTCCTGGGTTTCAACATACGCGCGAAACCCTGATTCTCAGTGATGTCCTCAATCACGGTTGCATTATTTCGGCGATCGCTAATGCCAATAATCGCTCTGGCAAGGTGTTTAGCCAAAGCCCCACGGTTCGGGTGAAGGCTTATCGCCACAATGATGTCAATGATTTGGCCCGCAAGCTGCGACGCTATGCCAAACCCGGCGATCGCATCATGTTAATTTCCGATGCGGTGTTCTCGATGGATGGGGACATCGCCCCGTTGCCGGAGTTTCTCGATGTGATGGAACAGTATCCGGGCAGTGTCATTGTCATGGATGAGGCTCATGCGAGTGGTTCGGTTGGCCCCTCGGGACGCGGCATTTATGACCATTTCGGGATTTCACCTCAGGATGTGATTCGCCGGGGAATGGTGCCGATTATTATGACCACGTTCTCTAAGTTTGCGGCGTCGGCGGGGGCGGCGTTGAGTAGCCCCAGTCCGGAACTGAATGATTTGCTGACGGTGTCACCAACGTCGATTGGTACGATTTCTCTCCCGCCTCCGATTACAGCGGCGGCCTTGGAGAGTATTCGTCAGGTTCGTCAAAATCCCGAGTTGGTGCAAACGCTTCAGGCGAATACTCGCTATCTGCGATCGCGCCTCGTCGAACATGAGTTCCAGGTGATTGGTGAAACCAACGTGATTCCGGTGATTCTGTCTCCTGAAATCAATCCCAAATACTTTGCCCGCCATCTCATGGACCGCTATGGGATTTGGATTTCGCCGATTTGGTTTATCGCCAAGCCTCGGATGCGGATTACGGCCAATGCTCTGCATACGAAAGAGGAGATGGACCGCCTCGTCGAAGCCATGGTGGAAACCCGAGCCGCTATGCTATCCTCGACGGCAACCGTTAGTGCTTAACTCGGCAAGATGGGTCAAATTACGGTTCGTCCAGTCGCTAGTGAGGGCGATCGCCACCGGTTTTTAGAGGTTCCCCAGTTGGTCTATCGCAATGATCCCAACTGGGTTCCCCCTCTGAAAGCCTCGATTGCTGCTCAGTTATCCCCCCAAGACAACCCCTTCCTCAGTTATGGGGAGTTTCAAGGGTTTTTGGCGTTGAATGACCAGGGACAGGCGATCGGACGTATCGTGGCGGCGGTGAATCAGCACTTAATTGAGCGTGAGGGTAAGCGTATCGGCCTATTTGGCTATTTTGAATGTATTGAGGAGTTCGCCGCCGCTGAACAGTTGTTCGAGGCGGCGTTGTCTTGGCTGGGCGATCGGCAAATTGAGGTCGTTCGCGGCCCCATTAACCTCTCGACTCATAATAACTGTCTCTTTCTTGTCGAGGGGTTCGACAGCCCCCCCATGATGATGATGCCTTACAACCCGCCCTACTATCCCCAATGGCTAGAGGAGATGGGTTGGCTTAAAGCCAAAGAGGCTTACGCCTATGACTTCCCCATGAAGCCATTATCAGACAAGTTCGAGAAAGCCTATCGCATCGCCCTCAAATCCGGTATCACCTTTCGCCCAATTCGCACCAAAGGGGAGGGCTTTGAAAAGGATGTTCGCAGTCTGTACCAGTTATTTACCCAAGCCTTCGCCAACAATTGGAGTTCCACCCCCCGCACGGAAGCCGATTTCTTAGAAGAAGCCCAACAACTAAAAAGCCTGGTTGACCCAGATATTTTCCCCATTGCGGAAGATCACGGTCAAATGGTCGGCTTTTTTATGGGACTCCCAGACTACAACATCGCCTTGAAACAGGTCAACGGAACCCTGAATATTTGGGGATTGCTCAAGTTCCTCTGGTCTCGCCGCCAAATTCGCCAAGCGCGGATGATTACCCTCTGTGCTTTGCCCGAATACCGCCGTCAAATGGTTCCCCTAGCCTTGGTCTATCTAACCATGAAAGGCGGGGAAAAACGAGGCTATCAGCGGGCGGAATTGTCCTGGATTTGGGAAGACAACCACCCCTCTCGCCGGATTACAGAAGCCTCCGGCGGGGTGATTGCTAAAACCTATCGGGTGTACGAAAAACAGCTTTAACGCCTCAGCCGGAGTAAACAGATATATATAGTTTACCCCGGCGGAGTGGCTTAGATTTCGTCCCAACCTCCAACACCGGAGGACATCACGTAACTGGTAACTTGCGCTTCAAAGAAGTTGGCCTTGGTATGGCCTTCGGCTTTGGTATCCGAGAACCGCTCTAGGTGAGTGTAAGGACTCTTTTGATAGCGGGGTTCAGGATAGAGAGGCTCTAAGCCAATAGCTTTGAGACGGATGTTAGCCAGGTATTTGGTGTATTGTTCGGTGCTGTGTTCGGTAATCCCGAGAATGTTATTCCCCACAATGTGATTCGTCCATTTGCATTCATGTCGAACGGCGGTGTCCATCATCTCATAGACGGCATCTTTGGAATGGGGAAAGATGGCCATGGCTTCAGGGATGAGTTTTTGGAACAGCCGCACATGACTGAGTTCGTCCTTTGTGTTCAGCTAGGGGCGCTACTCCTAACCCGTGGTGTACGTGCGCTTAACCACTGCTACCCGTCACCGAGTAGAACA
>CAZXWM010000453.1:0-2768 GCA_964644215.1 uncultured Phormidium sp. | reverse complement strand
AGGGTCGTACCACCACCGGGGACAATCCCTTCTTCAACGGCAGCTTTGGTGGCGTTGATGGCATCTTCGAGGCGCAGCTTACGGTCTTTCATTTCCGTTTCGGTGGCTGCCCCGACTTTGATGACTGCCACACCGCCCGAGAGTTTAGCCAAACGCTCTTGCAGTTTCTCTTTGTCGTAGGAAGAATCGCTTTCTTCCATTTGACGACGGATTTGTTCGCAACGAGCTTTAACTTGGGCTTCGTTGCCTTCGGCGACAATGGTGGTGTTGTCTTTGGTGATGGTGATGCGACGAGCGGACCCGAGCATCTCCAGTTTGGCGGTTTCGAGTTTGAGACCGGCATCTTCGGTGATGACTTGGCCGCCGGTGAGAACCGCGATATCGTCAAGCATAGCTTTACGACGATCGCCGAATCCAGGAGCCTTCACAGCCGCCACGTTCAGCACACCGCGCAAACGGTTCACCACTAGGGTCGCCAGGGCTTCTTTCTCGATATCTTCGGAGATAATCAGGAGAGGTTTGCCCGAACGAGCGACTTGTTCGAGAATAGGAACTAAGTCTTGAACCAAGCTGATTTTCTTGTCAGTCAGCAGGATGTAAGGCTCATCCAACACCGCTTCCATGCGCTCGGTGTCGGTGGCGAAGTAGGGGGAGATGTAGCCTTTGTCAAAGCGCATCCCTTCGGTGATTTCTAGTTCGGTGCTCATGGATTTCCCTTCTTCGAGGGAGATGACACCTTCTTTACCCACCTTATCCATGGCGTTGGCAATCATTTGGCCAACTTCTTCGTCGTTCCCGGCGGAGATGGTTCCCACTTGGGCGATCGCCGTGGAATCTTCCACAGGACGGGAATGAGCGGCGATTTTCTCAACGAGATGCGCGGTAGCGCGGTCAATACCCCGTTTGAGGGCAATGGCGTTAGATCCAGCGGCGACGTTGCGTAGGCCTTCTTTGACCATGGCATGGGCCAACACCGTAGCGGTGGTAGTTCCGTCGCCAGCAGCGTCGTTGGTTTTCGAGGCGGCTTGACGAATCAGAGAGACACCGGTGTTTTCAACGTTGTCTTCGAGTTCGATTTCTTTGGCGATGGTAATCCCATCATTAACGATTTGAGGTGCGCCAAATTTTTTCTCCAGAACCACGTTGCGGCCTTTGGGGCCGAGGGTAACAGCAACGGATTCAGCCAGGATGTCCATGCCTTTTTCTAAGGCGCGGCGGGCGTTTTCGTTATAGATGATGCGTTTTGCCATAGTGACTCTTGGGGGGTGAATTTACAAACGGATAATGGGTGAAACTGAGGCGATAGGTAAGGACTTACTGAACGATCGCCAGGATGTCTTTTTCAGACAGAAGCACGAACTCATCGCTACCAAGTTTGATATCGGTTCCGGCGTACTTGGAGTAGAGAACTTTGTCGCCGACGTTGACATCAATCTCTTGCCGAGTCCCGTCTTCGTTGCGTTTGCCGGGGCCGACTTGGACGATTTCACCGACTTGGGGCTTTTCCTTTGCACTGTCAGGCAGGAGGATACCACCGGCGGTTTTCTCCTCCGAGGCACTCACCTTAACAAAAACACGATCCGCAAGAGGTTTGACGGTGGAAACACTCAGAGATACGGCTGCCATAGAAAGACTCTCCAAAATTTACAAGTTACGTTAGTCTTATTGAGGTTGTTCCAATCCACAATCTCGACGGCAACAGCCTCCGAAGCGGTGGACAGTTGCCGAGAGTATGGTGTTGGTGTGAGTGATTTAGCACTCTCAACCTCTGAGTGCTAATGTACCGGAAAACAAGATCCTACTGCAACTTGGGGGTTAGTACGGGTTCCCGAACTGACTGGGGGTGACGGGGGAAACAGGCAACAGCGGGCTATTGTTGCCTGTTGCCTCAAAGCGGTGCGTTCGGGCAGTTTTGGCCCAGTCGGTTCAGGCCAAAGATCAGACGAAGCCCGAACGCACCCTACCCTGTTCTCTATTCCCTGTTCCCTGTTCCCTGTTCCCTGTTCCCTGTTCCCTATCCCCTATCCCCTATCCCCTCTTGCCTGTTCCCCCTAATTCCGAGGTCCGCGACCATACACCATGGTATAGAAGCGAAGCCGATCGCGCAGTTCATCGGTCAACTCCTCGACCTGATAACGCCATTCCCAATTCCCTTGAGGAGAACTCGGGGCGTTCATGCGGGCCTCTTCCCCTAAACCCAACAGATCCTGTAACGGGAAAATCGCTTGATTAGCATTGGTACTCAAGGCCAGACGAATGAGATCCCAATGGAAGCCTTCACCGCGTGTGCAGCCAATATAGTCCCAAACCCGCTGATTGTCATCATCACTACGACTGTTGTACCAGCCCATGGTGGTGTTGTTGTCGTGGGTTCCGGTGTAGACGACAAAGTTATTCGACCCATAATTGAAGGGTAAATAGGGATTATCCCAACCCGAGTCAAAGGCGAAATGGAGGATTTTCATACCTGGAAAGCCAAACTTGTCTCGTAGGGCTTCAACTTCTGGGGTAATAATCCCTAAATCTTCAGCCACAATGGGCAATTCCCCCAATTCAGCCTTGAGTTTCTCAAAAAACTGATAACCGGGGGCTTCAATCCATTCCCCATTCATGGCGTTGGTATCGTCTCCGGGAACCGCCCAATAGGCTTCAAAGCCTCGGAAATGGTCAATACGAATTAGATCGAGGCGATCGAGAACTGCATGAAACCGTTGCATCCACCAGCGTAGATCGGTTTTGAGGAGTTTCTCCCAGTTATAGATGGGATT
>CAZXWM010000452.1:0-2768 GCA_964644215.1 uncultured Phormidium sp. | reverse complement strand
AACAGGGAACAGGGAACAGGGAACAGGGAACAGGGAACAGGGAGGGGATGACGATTATTGACAATGACCGTATGGATCTACAAACCCAACATGAGCTTATCGCTTATCTCAGCCAGTATCTGACTGAGGCCCGTGTCGCTCGCCTCGATGAAGTGTTAGCCAAACGAACGCGACAAATCGCCGTCGTCTTAGAAGGGATTCATAAACCCCATAATGCCAGTGCCGTGCTTCGTAGTTGCGATGGATTTGGCGTGCAGGATGTCCATATCATCGAACGAGACAGCGAATTTGACCCAAACCAACAGGTGAGTTTAGGGGCCGATCGCTGGCTGAGTTTACATCGCTATGACGACTATGGCGTTAATAATACTGCCATTTGCTTAGATCGCCTCAAAGAGCAAGGGTTCACCCTGCTGGCGACGACTCCCCACGAACCCACCATTCCCATCGATGAGGTTCCCATCGATGGCAAAATCGCCGTTCTCTTTGGCTCAGAACTGCGCGGCCTGTCCACCTACGCCCTCAGTCATGCTGATGTACGAGTCAAAATTCCCATGTATGGCTTTAGCGAGAGTTTCAACATCTCCGTGAGTGCGGCATTATGTTTATATGAACTCAGTAAACGCTTACGTCAGGGACATCAGTCCTGGCGACTGACGGAGGCGGACTATACCACTCTCAAACTGGAGTGGTTACGGCGCAGTATCCGGGCCTATGATCAGTTAGAAGCCGAGTTTGTCGCATCCCTAGACAAACCGACCTAATCGCCTTTGGGCTGAGGCTGTGCTGAAGCTGTGCTGAGGCTGTGCTGTTGATTGTATGAAAAGAGGAACCCGAGTCTATGAGTGATGTCGCAATGGAATCCCCTGTGTATTTCGGACAGTTCGGAAGTTATCAAATCACTGAGGGCGATCGCCGCGAAGTACGGATTTATCGTGCTGGTTTAGCGGTGGCGGCCCTCTGCTTTGCCCTAGGAACGGGCCTAACCCTAGGCTACGGGGCCAGCGATTGGCTATTACCCAGCCTCACCTGGCTCTATTTTGGCTTTTGTTTGGCCTTGGGGGTCAGTCTGTTGACGATTCATATCTATCTAGCCCCCTTGCATCGTCTTTTACAAGCCTGCTGGTTAGTGGGTGTCGCCTCGGCGGTGGATCTGGTGTTATCGAGTGACAGTCCCTTGGCCCTGACGGTCTATGAACATCCTAATAGTCTTTGGGGCGTGGGATTTACCTTTGTTGCCTTGACGGGGATTTATTTCAAAGAAGCCTTTTGTTTCAATCGCTTAGAAACCAAATTTCTCACGCCTTTAGTGCCGATTTTGCTGTTAGGTCATCTCAGTGGTTGGCTTCCTGAAGAAAGCAAACCCGTGATGTTGGGACTCTGGGCGATTTTGTTTTTGCTGTTTAGCTTACGCAAACTGCCTCAAGCGATTCCCGATGATATCGGCGACAAAAGTGTGTTTGAACATTTGCGTAATCGCAACAACGAGACGATGTCCTCCCCAGAGGGATGAGGTGACCCTTGAGTGACTCATCATTTAACGGCGATCGCCCCTATTGGGTGGCCTGGGCGCAAATTAAGCGCATTGGTTCGGTCTTAATGCGTCGCTTGCAACAGGAGTTTGGGTCTCTCGAAGCGGCTTGGCAGGTTTCAGAAGCGGGATTACGCCGCGTTGAGGGGATTGGTCCTCAGTTGGCGGCCGACATCCTCAGAGGGCGATCGCAGCTAGACCCCCAGCGTCTCTATGACAGCCATCTCCAAGCCAATCCTCACTTCTGGACTTTATCGGACCCCGAATATCCCCGCCTGTTGCAAGAAATTCACAGTCCGCCGGCGATTCTCTATTACCGAGGACTCCCTGATGCCGAGGAGATGGAGGGAAACGCCCGTACCATTGCCATTGTTGGAACTCGTCGCCCAAGTCCCTATGGCATTAAATGGACGCGCCGCCTCAGTCGCTGCCTCACGCAACAGGGATATACGGTGATTTCGGGCCTGGCGGCGGGAATTGACAGCGAGGCCCACCGCGCCTGTTTGGACATGGGAGGACGGACGGTGGCGGTGTTAGGAACCGGGGTCGATGTGGTCTATCCTCGCCGCAATCAGAAACTCTATGAGGAGATTGTCGAGACCGGATTAGTCGTCAGCGAATATCCCGCCGGAACACCCCCCGATCGCCTCCAGTTTCCCCAACGCAACCGTATCATTGCTGGCTTAAGCCGCGCCACCCTGGTCACGGAAGCCCCGCAAAAATCCGGGGCCTTGATTACCGCCTACCTCGCCAACGAGTTTTGCCGTGATGTCTATGCGGTTCCCGGTTCCCTGGATAATCCCAATTCCCGAGGCTGTTTGGGCCTGATCACCCGAGGGGCGCAATTGGTCATGGATGAGGAGAATCTGCTGCAAACTCTACAAGAGATGCCCAGGGTAACGGTTCCCACTGGTCGTCTCAGACCTGAACCCATACCACAAAACAACGAATCTGTCAAGGCATCCTCAACGCCAGATCCCAGCCCAATGCCCGAGGTACCGGCCCATTTAGCCCAAGTTTTCGCGGCGGTTCCCCCGGAAGCCACCGCCTTTGATGTGATTGTGGAGAAGTCAGCCACGGAAGCGGCGGCTGTGTCGAGCGCCCTCTTGCAGTTAGAATTGTTGGGGTTTGTCTCGGCCCTACCCGGACTCCGCTATCAACGCAGTTAATTGTGGTGGCTTCCCTCTTGCCTCGGGCGACCACAAGGGTACGCCCCTACGTCTTTTCTGTTCCCTGT
>CAZXWM010000451.1:2566-2791 GCA_964644215.1 uncultured Phormidium sp. | reverse complement strand
CCTCAGTCCACACCGTAGACTCAGTAATCCCCCCCGTCACCGTCATCTGCCGTGCCGCCTCAGCAAACAGCGGTTCCGTCTCATCCACCAGATTCGTCGTCCCCAACTGATATAGAAACGCCAAACCTCCCGCCAACACAACCGTTAACACAGAGACACCCCAAACCAATTTTGGGAACTTTTCAGGGCTTTTCATAGGGGGAAGGGAACAGGAAGAAACAACGT
>CAZXWM010000451.1:0-2556 GCA_964644215.1 uncultured Phormidium sp. | reverse complement strand
GGCGTACCCTTGTGGTCGCCCAGGGTAGGGTGCGTTCCGGCTTACAATCGTTGTCAGCGTTGAAGGTTCAATTGGAACCTGCCCGAACGCACCACTCTTGCCTAACTGAGAACCCAGCTAACCAGAGTTCGCACCGGGAAACCCGTTGCCCCAGTGCTGTTGTAGCCGTTGTCCTTGTCCGTCCAGACTGGGGCCGCAATATCTAAATGCGCCCAGGGAGTTTTGTCCACAAACTGCTTCAAGAACAACGCCGCTGTAATCGAACCACCGGCGCGGCTTCCGGTGTTTTTCATATCCGCGTGAACCGACTTCATGACCTCAAAATAGGGTTCCTCTAACGGCATCCGCCACAACTTCTCACCACTTTGTTGAGATGCCGTTAAGAACGCCTCAGCCACCGTGTCATCAGGACTCCAGAGACCGGCGATCGTATCCCCCAGGGCAACCACACAAGCACCCGTGAGTGTCGCCAGATCCACCATGGCCTCAACCCCGAGTTTATCGGCGTAGGCCAGAGCATCAGCCAGCGTTAACCGCCCTTCCGCGTCCGTGTTGTTCACTTCGATAGTTTTGCCATTTGATGCCGTTAAGATGTCTCCTGGGTGCATAGCACGCCCGCTAATCATGTTTTCACAGATAGCCGAGATGAAGTGAACTTCCACATCCGGTTTCAGTTGGGCGATCGCCTTGGCGGCCCCAAACGTAGCCCCGGCCCCACCCATGTCAATTTTCATGGTTTCAATACCACTACCACTGGGTTTGAGATTCAGGCCACCGCAGTCAAAGGTTAGCCCCTTGCCGACAATTGCCAGTTTCTTGCGGGGTTTGCCTTTCGGCTTATAAACCATGTGGACAAACTTGGGTGGAATATCTGACGCTTGAGCGACGGCGAGAAACGCACCCATCCCCAGTTTTTGACAGTCTTCTTTTTCCAGAATTGTCAACTCAAGTCCATACTCATTGGCGATCGCCTGAGCCGTTTCCGTCAACGTCAGAGGATTGATGCTGTTGGCCGGTGCCGCCACCAATTCCCGCGCCAAAATCACCCCAGAACAAATGTTTAGGGCCGTTTCAATCGCCCCATCTTCTCCCTCAAAGCCCAAAAGATTAACCGTTTCAACCTGAGTGGTTTTATCCTCTTCCGACTTAAACCGCTGATCTTGATGCAACGCCAACTCAAAGCCTTCGACTAAGGCCTGAGCCGTCGAGGTTGAGTCATCATTCCAGACTGGGGTGGTAAGTCCCACCGTCTTACAATTTTGCTGCTTGGCCAAACGAGCCATCGCCGCACTAGCCCGTCGCCAGTCGTCGAGGGACTTGGAGTCTCCCAATCCCACCAAAATCACCTTACGGATTGCACTCCCGCCGCCGACTCGGGTAGCGGCACTGTTGCCTAACTTGCCCTCGAACTGGCTTTCTTCAATCAGTTCGCTGAGGGTTCCATCCAGTTTCTCATCGAGTTTCGCTAAGTCCCCAGACAAGGGCAGATCCGCCTCTTGAAGCCCTAGAGCCAGGCCATCCCCGCTCCAGTTTAAGGCTGTCGTTGCGATCGCATTAAATTTCATTGAAAAACTCCGTCTCTCTCGTATCAATCTAGGCTATTGACTAGATTACCTGAATCGGCTCATTGGGGACATACGCAAAATCCGCAGTAGCAGCGACAGGATAACGCTGATGACTGACCGCGATCGCGATCGAGATAGTCTTGCAGATTCACATACACACTGTCATCAATATCACAACGACTCGGCTGGGCATCCGCAAAATTCAACTCAAACAGTTGCGACATCATCCCTTCCGTCGTGGCTTCCCGAGTCACCGCCAACGGCGGAATCGTCAGCAAAATGTTATCCCGATTGCAACCCGAGCGGCGATCGCCCACTAAACAGACCACAAACTGGCCATCGACGCGACCCAAGGTTATATAATCTACCCCGTCATCGTAATACGCCTCTTGCAACCGTTGCGAGGCTTGCCAGCAGGGGTCATCGGCAGCCAAGTCCGTTGTTGCCACTAGGGGCCATTGCAATAACGGCAACGCCTCCGTCGGCAGTTGTACCCGCAAAACCAGCCGCTGATTCTCCCGCCGACAGCCAAACTCTAAATCGCCCTGGGATGAGATCGAAGACCGTTGCATCTGTGGTTGAAACACAGCCGTTCCATACCCAAACTGCCGGCGGGTGATCTCAGCGGGGACTTCCTGACTGATACTAGGATGGGCCGCTAGGGCGGCGATCGCCCCCATCATCGCCCAACCCCAATTCAACCCCCATCTTTGCATTCGTCTCTCGGTCTGTCGTCTGCGTATTCCCTAGTCTTTCAGACCACGAATCCTGTAAAAAGTGCCACGGTTCGGCTGTCGCTCACCGACAAGAGAGACAAGCGCTTGTCATGACAAGCCACCTCAACCCAGTTCATCCCATCCCGAACGACCGCCAAACCTAAACCAGACCATGATAGGATTTCCCCGCCTGCATCTTTCCCCTTTAACCTTAATTGCCCTGTTAATTGCCCTATGACCGTCTCAGCACAAACCATCGGTTGGCGGGAATGGCT
>CAZXWM010000450.1:0-2797 GCA_964644215.1 uncultured Phormidium sp. | reverse complement strand
CCCATGGATAAAACTGCCTCTCACTACACAGTTTCCTGGATTCATCAGATCGCCGAAATTCCCAAAGAGTCCTGGGAACCCCTCGCTCAACCCCTAACCACGCCCTTTTTTGAATGGGATTGGCTACATAACCTAGAGTCGTCTGGAAGTGCGACGGGGAAAGCCGGTTGGATGCCGTGTCATTTGACCGTCTGGCGCGATCGCACCCTGGTGGCGGCGGCACCGTTATACCTGAAAGGCCATAGTTACGGCGAATTTGTCTTCGATCATCAATTTGCCGATCTCTCTGAACGTTTGGGAGTGTCTTACTATCCTAAACTTCTCGGAATGAGTCCCTTTACCCCCGCCGAAGGCTATCGGTTTTTAATGGCCCCGGATGAAGATGAGGCAGAACTCCTGAGATTGATGGTGGCCGAAATTGACCATTTCTGCGATCGCAACCAAATTAGTAGCTGTCATTTTCTCTATGTGGAACCCGAATGGCAAGCTCGTCTACAACAGTGCGGCTTTTCCCCCTGGCGGCATCATAACTACATCTGGCACAACGATCAGTATGGCAGTTTTGATGACTATCTTAAAGCCTTCAACGCCAATCAGCGGCGCAATATCAAGCGAGAACGCAAGGCCATGGCAAAATCGGGGTTAACCCTAAAAACGTTGACTGGCGATGAAATTCCCCGCGCTCTGTTCCCGCTGATGTATCGTTTTTATGAGAATACCTGCGATAAATTCGGCTGGTGGGGCAGCAAATATCTAAGCAAACGCTTTTTTGAACAACTCTATTCAACCTATCGTCATCGCGTCGTTTTTGTGGCGGCCTACCCCGAGTCGTCTCATGACGATCGCCACCCCGTCGGGATGTCGTTTTGTTTAACCAAAGGCGATCGCCTCTATGGCCGCTATTGGGGCAGTCATGATGAGATTGACTGTCTGCATTTCAATGTTTGCTATTACCAACCCATTGAATGGGCCATCGATCACAACATCAAGGTCTTCGATCCCGGTGCTGGGGGCCGTCATAAAAAACGCCGAGGCTTCCCGGCTACTCCTAATGTGAGCCTCCATCGCTTTTATTCGTCTCGCTTGAGCAAAATCATTTTGCCCTATCTGCAACAAGTCAACGAGATGGAAGAACGGGAGGTGGCCGCGATTAACGAAGATCTCCCCTTTAGCCGCCAAGACAGCCGCCAAAACTCCTGAAAATTGAGACAATTGCAGAACATGGCAGGGTTTCGACTTTCTCAATCCTTAGCGATCGCCCTCATCTGCGGCCTACCGTTTCTTCTGGCCAGCGGAGGATGTACCCTAGAGATCGACCCTGAGAGCACGGGCAAGAGTCAGCCCATTGAGTCCGACGTGAGTCAACAGCACCCGCTCAAAATTATGCCCCTTGGGGATTCGATAACCGAGGGCTATAACGTCCCTGGCGGCTATCGAATTGACCTTTGGCGAGCCTTGCAAGAGCGCGGCGATCGCCTCGAATTTGTCGGCAGCCAAGAAAATGGCCCCCCTGAACTCGGCGATCGCCGTCATGAAGGCTATCCAGGCTGGCGTATCGACGAGTTACACCGTCATGTTGGGGATTGGTTGGATATGGCACAACCGGATATTATCCTCTTGCTGATCGGAACCAACGATATCGTACAAGGCTATCACCTAGATCGTGCCCCAGCTCGTCTTGAGGCCCTCATTGATGACCTATTCCAGCATCGGCCCCAGGCCCAAGTCTTCGTCGGCTCAATTCCGCCTATCGATGAGCCAGAGTTGAATGCACAAGTTGAGGCCTACAACCAGGCGATCGCCCAGCAGATTCAGGCCCGGCAACGCCAGGGCGATCGGCTCACGTTTGTTGATCTATACAGTGGCCTAACTCCCGAAGATTTAGCCGACGGCATTCATCCCAATCGCCAGGGCCACCGCAAAATCGCTCAAATGTGGTACGACGCGTTAACCACCGACGCGTTAACCACTTATGATTGACAAGCGTCAAAAATTTCCATTACGGCTTCGGGGGGGTCTTGATTAGCCCTGATGTTCGCGTCGATTTCAACGAACTCCTCAAAGGAATATTGCTGTTGAATCTCCTCAATAGAACATTCACAAAACTGTTGCATCGCCGCATCGCCCCCAGTACAACTGCTAAGAAACTCAGCAATTACCTCTGGGGGATACTCCGACTCAGCCGCATCATTTGCAGAAGGATTGGAGGAAGACTCGCTAGGCGTAGCTTCAGGGGAAGTCTCAGTCGCGATCTCCCCAGGAGCGTCACCACAGGCTGAAAGCATCAGTAAAAGAGCAAACACTCCTGCAAGGGGAAAAGAGCGTTGGTTAAGGTTCATGATCAAACTGAGTGAGACAGAATCCTGACGATTCTACTCTGCTTTCAGCTCGAATCGAGGTGGGGGACTCGATCAGTGATCGGGGAACCTCCCAAAACAGGCTAAGTGGGAATCAACTCACCTGGACGCAATTTTGACCATTTCCCCATTTCCGCTTTAAAGCTTTGACAGCCGACGACATCCCATTCCATTTCAATATCGCCGCCCTCGGGAGTACGGATGTTAACGTTAATGGTTGGTTCGACGGGTTGGAAATCTGGGGTTTCGGTTAGATGAGACTGTTGATGTTGGTGTTCGACCTCGTGATAGGTGGCACAGCGATCGACATAATGGCAGTTGACACAGATACACATGGTATAAACGTCTTTGCGCGAAGGTTAACAGTTTCTGTTAGTTTAGCTTCTCGGCGGGAAGCCCCGCACTCTCCCTAACGGGTAGACCGTCGGGATGATAGCCGA
>CAZXWM010000449.1:0-2799 GCA_964644215.1 uncultured Phormidium sp. | reverse complement strand
CATCGCTCATCGCGCGATCGCGCCGAAAGCCAATGGGAAGGACTCCATAAAATCCTCAAAGACCATGCCATCGTCGATCTCGTCGAACCCCAGAAAGGCGTTCCCGACATGGTTTTCACCGCCAACGCTGGTTTAGTGTTGGGCGATAACGTTGTTTTAAGTCGCTTCTACCACCCCGAACGCCAGGGAGAAGAACCCCACTTCAAACAATGGTTTGAAGACAACGGCTTCACCGTCTACGAACTCCCCAAAGACCTCCCCTTTGAAGGGGCCGGCGACGCACTCCTCGATCGCGAAGGCCGTTGGCTATGGGCCGGATACGGATTTCGCTCCGAACTCGACTCCCACCCCTACCTCGCCAAATGGCTCGACATTGAAGTCATCTCCCTGCAACTCGTCGATAATCGTTTCTACCACCTCGACACCTGCTTCTGTCCCCTAAGCAACGGTTATCTCCTTTACTATCCCCCCGCCTTCGACTTCTACTCCAACCGCCTCATTGAAATGCGGGTTCCCCCAGAAAAACGCATTATTGTCAACGATGACGATGCCGGGAACTTTGCCTGCAACGCCGTCAACGTCGGCGATGTGGTGGTCATGAACCAAGTCAGCGACAGTCTCAGCAGCCGTCTGAGTGACGTGGGTTTCACGGTCATCCAAACCCCCCTCAGTGAATTTCTCAAAGCCGGTGGTGCCGCCAAATGTCTCACCCTGCGGACCACAGAACCGGTGATGCCCAACGTTCACGCCGTTGATTCCGTTGTTTCAACAACCATTACCCTAGAAGGCCATCTCCTCGATGCTGGGATTATCAACCGGGCCTTAGATCTCGTCGTCGAAGGGGGGGGAAGTTTCCAAGTCCGCAACTTTAACCTCGGCGAACAGCGTCAAAGCACCTCAACGGCTGACGTTCATATTTCCGCCCCCTCCAACGACGTGATGGAGGAAATTACTGCTCAACTGATCGAGTTGGGGGCCGTTTCTCTGCCCGAGGATCAGGCTGATGCCGATCTCGCACCTGTCGAAAAAGCCGGTGTTGCCCCCGATGACTTCTATGTCACCACCATTTATCCCACTGAAATTCGCGTCAAGGGTGAGTGGATTCGCGTCGGGAAGCAACGGATGGATGGGGCCATCGCCGTGAAAGAAACTCCCGATGGCATCGTGGCTGACTGTAAAATCCTACGAGATTTAGAAACTCACGAGAAAGTCGTGGTGGGAGTTTCAGGCATTCGCACCGTGCGTAAACCTGAATCTCGCGAAAAACGGGGTAGCCAAGAGTTTGGCTTTATGTCCGCTGGCGTTTCGAGTGAACGGCGGGTGGAATTGGTGGTTGAACAAGTGGCCTGGGAACTGCGACGGATTCGCGATCGCGGCGGCAAAGTCCTCATCACCGCTGGCCCCGTTGTGATTCACACCGGTGGGGGAGAACATCTCGCTTGGCTCATTCGTGAAGGCTATGTGCAAGGATTGCTCGGTGGGAATGCGATCGCCGTCCATGATATGGAACAATCCTGTCTCGGCACCTCCCTCGGGGTGGATATGAAACGAGGAATCGCGGTTCGCGGCGGCCATCGTCATCACCTCAATGTCATTAATACCATCCGTCGTTATGGCAGTATCGCCAACGCCGTCGAAGCTGGGGTTATCGATCATGGGGTGATGTACGAATGTGTTAAACACGATATTCCCTTCGTCTTAGCCGGTTCCATCCGCGATGATGGCCCCCTTCCTGATACGGAAATGGATCTAGTTCGCGCTCAAGAACGTTATGCTGACTTGGTTCGGGGTGCTGATATGATTCTCATGCTCTCAACGATGTTGCACTCCATTGGCGTAGGGAACATGACCCCCTCCGGCGTGAAGATGGTTTGTGTGGATATTAACCCGGCGGTGGTGACTAAACTCAGCGATCGCGGTTCCGTGGAATCGACGGGTGTGGTGACGGATGTGGGCTTATTCTTGAGTTTGTTAGTCAAACAACTGGCGCAATTAACCAGTCCCCTCCTCAACGCCTAACTCAAACGGGCCTAGACCCGTCCCAAAATAGCTTCTAAGTCCAAACTGGCGGCTACGGCTGCCAGTTTTTGGGTATCTCGACAATCGGCTAGATGAGGAATACAGCCTAAGACGCGCACTTGGGTTAGAGACTCAATTAAATCTTGGGGTGTCCATTGCTCAATTTGTTCAGGAGAACGGGGTTCGACGCAGTTGAGGACAATCCCCAACAGATTGACCTTCATCTGACGCGCTAGGGCTACATTCGCCACCGCTTGGGCGATCGCCCCGAGTTTGACCGGAACCACTAACAGGGTCGGAAGCCGCCAATCTCGGGCTAAATCCGCGACCGTGAGTTCTCGTGTTACCGGAGACCCAAGACCGCCCAGAAACTCTACTAGGAGGCGATCGCGGCTGTTGCGCAGCGCTTGCAACTCCCGCCAAACTTGGCCTAAATCAATCTCTCGTCCTTCTTGTTCAGCGGCCAGTGGGGGGGCCAGGGGGGCTGCAAAAAACTGAGGATTGAGAGAGTCTAAGGATTGATCGAGGTTAAACAAGTCTTGAAACCACTCGCGATCGCCCACTCCTGACTGAATCGGCTTCATCAGTCCTAAGGACTGGTCCGAGAGATGCTGCTGACAATAGGCCAGCAAGGCCCCCGTGAGAATCGTCTTTCCGGTATCCGTATCTGTGCCAGCAATGGCTAAGGTTTTCATGGTTTAATGATGTGCCAGTAATTCCTTATAAAAGGCTAACTGTTTTTGCGCGATCGCCCGGTTGGTGTACTCCGCTAAGGCCCGA
>CAZXWM010000448.1:0-2815 GCA_964644215.1 uncultured Phormidium sp. | reverse complement strand
CGACGCAGAGCGTCCACCCGGTGCGTCCCTACGCAGAGCGTAGGAACGATGGAAATAGTAATCACCACTGAACTGAGCTGTCGGTATCTTGGAAGACACAGGCTGTCCCAATTGGTCCAGAGATATCTGGCCCGAATTGAAACCGCGAATTGAAACCGAGTTTCTCCAAGAAACCCGGTTTCTAGTCCTCAACCCCAGTCGTCCGCCAACCCACCCAGCAATTCCATCTAACTTCCATCCAACTTCCATGTATTTACCATAGAACCTCTCCCCCAAGTCGTCTAAGCTAGATATACCAGAGTCCAAGCCGCGAATCCCAACTGGGATTAACAACTTGGAGAGTTCCACCGTCAACCTTACCCACAGACAGACCATGGACAGACGTTTTTGGAAAAAAATGGTCGGAGAGCAATTTAACCACAAATATCATCTGGTTCAGTTCATCGACTCAGGAAGTTTTGGCGGCGTATTCCTCGCCAATGAAGTGATTGCTGACCGTGTGATTCGACAAGTAGCCCTGAAAATTTTCCTCGTAGAAACCTCTCAACTCGACCTACAAATTGCAGAATTGCGCCTCGCCACTCGCCTCAAACATCCTCATTTATTAGATTGTTTCAGTTCAGAAGTGGGTTTTGAGGACGAGGAAGACGAGGAGGAGAAATATTTGGGGTTGGCGATGGAACCCGCTACAGAATCCTTGAGCCAGTATTTAGCGAAACAGGAGACGTTACCGCCGCAGGAAGTTCGCAACATCATCGGTCAAATTGCCTCGGCGTTGGTATTTCTCCACAGTCAAAATATTGTCCATCGTGACCTCAAACCTGGGAATATTTTACGGGTCGGTGAGGTGTGGAAATTAGCTGATTTTGGCATTTCTCGGGTGTTGACGCGAGGAACTTCGACGAAAACCACTCAGCAAATCGGAACCCCTGTCTATCAACCGCCAGAGTCTTATCAAGGTGAAATTCGTCCCGGATGGGATGTTTGGTCGTTGGGAATTTGACTTCAGCAGATGTTAACGGGAAAACATCCCTTTGCGGCGAATACCATCACTGGACCAGAGTTAATGATGAAGGTAATGATGCAGGAACCCGAGTTTCCTGAAGGGTTATCGGATGAGTTTTTGACCATTGTTAAAGGGTGTTTAGTGAAAAATCCTAAGGAACGCTGGACGGCTCAACAAGTTCTGGATGCGGTTCAACTGCGTCGGGAAACTTTACCCAGTATTGACCAGTTAGACCTGTCTTCAGAACGTGCCGGAATTAACTATTATAAACTCCGGGATTTACTGGCGGCGAAGAAGTGGAAGGACGCTGACTTGGAAACGGCTGAGCGAATGTGGGAAGTGATGGGACGACAAGAAGAGCGATGGTTGCGAGTTGAAGATATCAAAAAGTTTCCCTGTAAGGATTTGAAGATTATCGATAAGCTATGGATTCACTACAGCCAGGAAAAATTTGGCTTCAGCGTCCAGAAGAAAATTTGGGAGGAGTGCGGGAGTCCGACAGAGTATAATGATGATTGGGAACGATTCGGCGATCGAGTCGGTTGGCGTTCAGGAGGATCGTGGATGAGTTATTACAATGTGGTTAGAAGCCCCCAAAAAAAAGCATCTCTCCCAACAAGTCAGTACCTATTGCGATTAGGAAGAAACTTTGAAAGAATAATAGAATACTCTTCTCTCGCGCAACGACTTGTAAACTGTAGCAAATAAAGGCTTCAGTCCGCAACAAATTTCTATTTTTGAACCCTCTCTACACGGATATTAACGACAGAATAAGTATTTCGAGAATTCAATACCTGGCACTCCCCTCATTCGGGAAACAAAGAAGCCGCCCAAGCGGGATTAAAGCAGTTGGCTAACACAAATTGCTTTGCCACCGCTTGAATCTCATCCGCCGGAAGTTCCCACTCCTCCCACAAACTCATCTGACCGGGGGTGGATTTACGAGCCTTGAGTTTCTCCTTGAGTCGAGCCAACTTGCGACGTCCCCAGTGACTCTTCCGAGTCGATTTGGGCTGGGGGCGATAGTTCCGACAAAACTTGCGATAGGCCGCCGCACAGTGTTCCAACGTCCTCCCCAAACTGAGAAACGCCGGATGCCATTCCGTGATACCGTCGTTCGTCAGACGGTCGTAACTGCCATAATTGCTAAAATCCCAAAACCACCCCGGTTGTAACCTAGCCGCTTTCGGGTTGCCGTGAATGTAGCGTAGCGTGTTCAAC
The DNA here is from genome assembly GCA_964644215.1 of uncultured Phormidium sp. Lineage (GTDB taxonomy): Bacteria > Cyanobacteriota > Cyanobacteriia > Cyanobacteriales > Geitlerinemataceae > Sodalinema. The sequence continues at coordinate 588 of CAZXWM010000448.1, read as the reverse complement.
GCCCGCCGCTTATCCGTCTTCGGGAATCCCGTACTGTGATAGCGTTTTTCCCAAAAATGCCCCGTCCGGTTCAACATTCGGTTAAAGCACATGGCCGTATACCAATTCAGCCAGTGCATAATCTTCGGTAAATCCTCCGGCTGCTGCGGTTCGATGAGATAGTGAACGTGGTTGCTCATCACGCATAAGCCATAGAGCCGAAACCCATATTTCTGGCGACATTTCTCGATGGCAAACAGCAACAGTTCGCGACATTCCAATCGCGTCAGGCGAAATTCGCGATTGTTGCATCGTGTGGTGACGTGGTAGCAGTAATTGGGCTGTAAATCGCGAGGTTTACGTGACATCTCAACTCCAACTTCTAAGACTTTCCATAACACAAATAGATTAAACGAGACATAAGACATAAGACACCGAGTTTCTTCAAGAAACCCGGTGTCTGGTATTCGACCCGAGTCGTCGGAGTTCCTAAACTTGGGTCGGGATTTGTTGCTGGGGTCAGACACTCGGTGTCTTTGGAGACACCGGGTGTCTTATACCATTTTTCAATAACGCTGCTATTGATGAAAACATCAAATTACCCCGTCT
>CAZXWM010000447.1:0-2847 GCA_964644215.1 uncultured Phormidium sp. | reverse complement strand
AATTCCCTGGATTTGGGGCACGCTATGGTAAGGCCAACGTACAAGCGGCGTTAACGGCCTATCTGGAGTTAGCCAAGCAATGGGGATTGTCGCCGGCCCAGATGGCCTTGGCCTTTGTGCGATCGCGGTGGTTTGTAGCCAGTACCATTATCGGGGCCACGACCTTAGATCAGTTAAAGGAAGATCTCGGCAGTGTTGCGGTGGAATTAACCCCGGATATGTTAACCGCCATTGACGCGATTCATGCCAAATATCCCAATCCGGCCCCTTAGAAGATAGGGAACAGGGAACAGGGAACAGACGGTAGGGTGCGTCCCGGCTTGCAACGAGTTTGAACTTTGACAGATCACCTTTCAACTTGCCGGAACGCACCATTCGGGAACCGGAACGCGCCATTCCTCGTTTAAATAGTAGAAGTATCGAGCATTTCAATCTGCTGAAAATGGGCATCACGAGTCAGTAAAACCAGATTATACTGTAATGCTAAAGCCGCGATCCAGATATCATTTTCAGGTAAAGGTCTCCCCTTTTGTCTTAATTTATTCTTGATAATTCCATATTGCTTTGCCGTTTGTGCATCAGACACCAGTACAGTGCTGTTGGCAATTAAATCATCAATTCTTGCCAAATTAGCTTGAATACGACTCGACTTTCTTGCCCCATAATATAGCTCACCTAGTGCAACACTGGGGACAAATACAGCATCAGCATGACCTAGGTAACTTTTGACTAATGGATCATCAGCAAAAAGAGAAATAATGATGTTAGTATCCAGCAGGTATCTACCACTCATGACGATCAATTTTCCCGCAATCCTGTTCGATCGCATCACGCATCATCTCAAGATCATCAGCCGGAATACATCCTGCAAACTGAAGTAACTCTTGACCAGGTGTTCCTTTAACTTGAGTGTTTGCCAACATTCGTGCAAATTCCAGAACTTGCCCTTGAAGGTGTTGGGGCAATTCCTCCATCTGTTGCACTAAATCATTAACGGTTTTGTTCATGATGTTTATCTCCACCCGTGCTTGACTTTATTTTACCTTGAATCCGCAAGAAGACTTGCACTCAACTCAATAACCTTTACTCAAACAAATCCGACACCACACAAGAAAATCCTGGCAAAATCGGACTGGTGAGGGAATCGCTGAGAAAGAGAGTTTCCGAGAGGCTTAAACGAGATCCCTCCCGGCGATAGACCTTCAGTTCCTGCTTTTGTCGGTCAAGAATCCAATACTCTAAAACCCCTTCCGACGAGTAGAGTTTAAGTTTGAGTTCATAATCCCGTTGCCGATCGCGTTTTGAACTCGACAAAACTTCCACCACCAAATCCGGGGCGGCGGTTAAATGGCCCGAGTCATCTAAACAAGACTCCAGTCGTGGCTGACTCACCCAAGCCACATCGGGAATAACACTGTTAATGTCTGAAAAAATAATCCCTGGGGCGATCGCCGCGCGTCCTAATCCCGTTTGCCGCGACCAAGTTTTTAAGACCATATAGACATTACCACTAATTTCTTGATGATACCAATGGGGGGCGCGAGTCACAATCAGTTGTCCATCAACAATTTCATAGGAGTGATTGGGGTCATCAAATAACTGCAAATCGGCGATCGTCCAGCAAACGGGTTGTGAGGATAGGTGCATGATTTAAGCCTTCATAATTCATTTCAACCAACTCCCGGCCACCTTCCCCCATAATAGGGGACGACCCTCACCACCGCCCACTGTGACCCAACGATCGCTCGCCCTGGATAGTCTGCGAGGATTGGCCGTTCTCGCCATGGTATTCTCGGGAATCATTCCCTTCGGCGGAACCCTCCCAGCTTGGATGTATCACGCCCAAGTTCCCCCCCCAGATCATCTCTTTAACCCCGAAGTTCCGGGATTGACTTGGGTTGATCTCGTGTTTCCCGCCTTCCTCTTCGCCATGGGGGCCGCTATTCCCTTGGCCCAACGGCGACGGATGCAACAGGGTTGGCCCGGCTGGAAAATCGCCCTCTCAACCCTCTGGCGAGGACTTTCTCTGATTGCGTTTGCGGTGTTTTTACAGCATTGTCGCCCCAATATCCTCGACCCCGATTTAGGGGTTTGGCGGTGGTGGATTTCCCTGCTAGGATTTCTCATTCTTGGCTTAGCCTTTGGCCAGTTTCCTCGTCAGATTCCTCTCTGGGTTCAACGCAGTTTAAATCTCTTGGGATGGCTGTTAGGAATTGTGCTATTGTCTCAGTTAATCTATGCCGATGGCAGTGGCTTTTCGGGTAGCCGCAATGATATTATTTTGGTGGTTTTAGGCAATGTCGCTATTGCTGCAACCGCCGTTTGGTGGCTCACTCGCGACCAACTTCTGGGACGTTTGGGGGCGATCGCCCTCGTGTTTGCCCTACAACTCTCCCTCGATGAATCCGGCTGGGTGCGATCGCATCTCGACATCTCTCCCCTTCCCCATCTCCTCAACCTGGCTTATCTCAAATATCTGCTAGTAGTTCTCCCCGCCACCCTCATCGGCGATGGACTTTGGCAGATGCTACAACAGAGGGAGTCTAGGGAGTTCACCCCAGGCTGGACGGCCCGACGCTATGGGGCGATCGCCCTGTTGGGACTCACCTGGACTCTCACCCTGCTGATTGGACTCCAAGGACGCTGGCTGGGGCAAACCGTCGTCATATCCCTGATTTTGACAATTTTGACCTGGCAGCTCAAACAGAAGCCCTACAGCCCCCAAGAACGGCTGCTGAGTCAATGGATGACCTGGGGAACCTATTGGATTGGTCTAGGATTAGCCTTAGACCCAGTTCAGGGAGGAATCAAGAAAGATCCCGCCACCTGGAGTTATCTGTTCACCAC
>CAZXWM010000446.1:0-2865 GCA_964644215.1 uncultured Phormidium sp. | reverse complement strand
CAATGACCCGTTCCACGACGAGGACACCGCCCATGGCGATGTATTGCTGTAGGCTGTACATCGTTTGGGGTGTTAGCGATCGCGAGGGATAGCTTTTGAGAAAGAGGATGTCATAGGCAATCATCTCTCTGATATCAATGGCCGTATTGAGGTTAAATTGTCTAACGTTATCTGACCCCTGCCAGGGCGAATAGAGAGCGGCGATCGCCTGATTTAGATAGGTTAAGTCTGAATGAATCTGCTCATCTTCAGGACTATCGAGTAAGATTTGAGCCAAATGAACAGTTGCTTGGGGTCGAGAACGAGCTTGAGGCCGATAACGTAGATCCAATTGATTGGCTTGGGGGAAACAGACATTAGAAGCAATGGCTAATGTAACCGGATTTTGAGTTAAGGAAATACGGGCGAGTTCAACTTCCCATTCTGCCGGGGGGGTATTTTTTTCATCAATCCGAAAGGTTTCCGTGACAATATCCCGATGACCATTATTTGAGGTCGTTAAGTGATCTGGGTCAACATAGCTGGCTACGATATAAACAGGCTGTGGACGATTGCCGACGACTTCAGAAATAATCCGAAAATCAACGGGTTCAGGAATTACAATGAGATTGCCAAACAGGTCAATGGCGATACCTGGCTGAATTTGCAGCCAACGACCATCGCGATATTGAGAGGGAATGTCATCAGGAGGGTCAATGAGAAGAACTCCCATATCGCTAACAATTCCTGGCTGATTTAAGGATTGGAAATGTGCGTTTTGTCGCTGGTGATGGTAGTTATGCGCTAGTTGCCAACGCTCAGCATCAATGAGGAGTCCATCGGCCACAGACAGTCGCGTTAAGGGGTTGATATTGGGAGGTAGCCAGGGTGAGGTCATAGGGGACGATTCAACGAGAACGTGGGTTAAGGACTCATGAGTGACTGTCTAACTGGCAAGTTCTAGGGGGCTGTCTGATTCAGGTTCAAGGGTTAGATCATAGGTACAAAATGCTGGTTTTTCTTGATTGATAATTTTACGAATGAGAGGCTCATCAATGGGATGGGTTAAGGGCGATCGCAAAGTCACGGTAAAATGATAGGGCTGACCTCCACCGACAATTGCTGTTTCCCCCAGGCGCGTTTGACCAATCACCAGTCCCTGACTAAAAATTTCTTGAATACTAATGTGCTTATCGGCTTCGGGTAACTCATCATCGAGGGGTAAGTGAGTATATAAATAAAGGTAGAACCGCAATCCTCGACGAGTTCCACGCCAACGATAGAGTTCGATCGCGTAACGAATGAGGTAACGCTGTTGGGTCAAACTTAAATACGGGTCAATCTGCCAACCCACCCAATAGGCCAAAAACGGCAACAGGGATTCAGGAGCTGTCCGAGGATCTAAATACGCCCAAAGGCTATCAAGGCTTTGCACAATTGGCTCAAAACTTTGTTCAAAAATGGCTAGTAGGCGACCAATAAAATCAACCTCTCGATAGAGTTCTGGTAAAAAATTAAGGTACAAACTTCGAGGACGTTGGTAAAGGTTAAAGCTCCCTGAAACCTGTTGTGATTCTCTGTTATCACCGACCCAATATGTCACAAGAAAGCGACCCTTGAAATCTAGGGTAGCCGGAGATGGGTAAGCATTGTCCTGTTCAAAACTATCCTCAGGACTATAAAAATAGAGGCTCACCTGTTGGGTTTCTCCTGGAGCTAAATACCAAGTTGTCGGGCTAAATTGACACCATTGCTCCGGAAAATCCCCCTGAACCTCCGCCTCAACAGTGAGGGAATCGTCACTGGTATTGTCGAGGCTAACTAAGAGTTCACTGGGTTCCCCTGGATAGACCACGACATCACAAGACTTAGAGTGTCCCTGGGGGTCTAGCCATTGCTGTTCCTGGGTTTGAGGGTCTTGCCACGATGCCACCGGTTGGGTTACGGTTTGGGCAACGTGCATGGGAACTAAGTCCAGTGTCAGGGAAGGCAGGTGGCGGCTGTAGGTCATTGCAAGAGGAGATTAAACGAGCCAGATGATGCAGTGAAGTTGCTTGAAACCATTTAAATCACATTAGTTTAAATCAGTTTAAATCACACTAATTTAAATCACATTAATTTAAATCACACTAATAGTATGACCCGATCGCAGGCGGTCGTCCCGCCAAGAGCAGATGAGTCCCAACGGCCCCGGACGAATCACAGAATCGGCAGTTAGATAGCGTTGCCAGATGCCATTCTCAAGACGCAGTTCAAATAACTGCACTGCACCTAAATAGAGGATTCCTGGAATGGTCTGGGCAATGGTGAAAATGTCGGAGGGATAGACAGGACGACCAAAGGGCCAACCGTTGCCATCGGGTCCACCGCTAATGGGGTTGAGAAAGCGATAGAGAGCCACTTGCAGGGAAAACATGATCTGTTGTTGGGCGCTGGGGTTTTGGTATTCAGGCTTGACGGCAATGTTGGCTTGCACCGCAACGCCTCGATAATCGGGGGTATCACAGACAACCTGAACCCCTAAAAGGCGGCGATGGTCGAGATAATCCAGAACGCGCTGGGATAGGCTGGGGGAGAGTTGCAATTGGTCGGGGTGGATCCCTTCACCGCGTTCGATGCCTTGGCGATCGACGTTGGGGATCAGAAGTAAGCGTACCGTTCCTGCCTCCCGTTTGTGCTGGGGGGCTAAACAGCGACTACGGGCGATGGCCCCGGCTGCGGCATCTAAGCTTAGGGTTTCAAAGTCTTCTAGGGTTACAGCGCGATCGCGGGTGCGCAGTCGTTTGGGAACCCGGATAGCCGCTTCATCGAGGGATTCGCTGTTCGCCCCCCCGCGTGCGGGACCATGGTTGATCACGGCTGCCACATAGGGAACCGCAGATTTAA
>CAZXWM010000445.1:305-2874 GCA_964644215.1 uncultured Phormidium sp. | reverse complement strand
GTGCGCCGTCCTCCCGTGAAGAAGTGCAAAAATACTTCTCCATCATGTCCGAAGGCGGACAAGGAGCGCTCATTGATGCTCTGGTGGATTCCCAAGAATACTCCGACTACTTCGGCGAGGAGACCGTTCCCTACCTGCGTGGCTTCGGACAGGAGGCCCAAGAATGCCGCAACTGGGGCGCTCAATTTGACCTGTTCAAATACAGTGCGCCCTTCCGCAAAGTTCCGCAATTCGTCACCCTCTTTGCTGACTATGTGCGGCCTCTACCTGACCGCCATCCCTATGGTGTCGGCAACGATCCCCTGGAAATTCAATTTGGGGCCATTTTCCCCAAAGAAACCCGCAGTCCTAAAAACGCGCCAGCGCCCTTTGGCAAAGATACCCGCCGCATTCTGATTCGTCGCGGTGCCGGTATCGAGAACCAACTGAGCAATCCCGGTGCGCGAGGTGTTAACCCCGGTTCCTTGGGACCCAAAGTCTTCAAAATGTCTCCGGTTCCCAGCTACACCGTCGCTCAGGGGAGTAGTGTTCAGTACAACGAAAGCACCACCCAAGCGGTCATTGGGGCCGCATACCGTCAAGTGTTTGGACGGGACTTGTACGACGGGCAAGGGTTAAAAGTTTCGGAAATTCGCCTCGAAAATGGTGAAATCACCATGCGCGAATTCATCCGCGATTTAGCCAAATCGCCAATCTTCCGCAAGATGTATTGGACCTCCCTTTACGTCTGTAAATCCGTGGAATTCATCCACCGTCGTCTGCTGGGTCGTCCCACCTACGGTCGTCCGGAGATGAACCGCTACTTTGATATCTGCGCCAAACAAGGCTTCTATGCTTTAGTAGATGAGATCATGGATAGCCCCGAATACCTGGAGTCTTTCGGAGAGGACACGGTTCCCTACGAACGCTATGTGACTCCCGCCGGACAAGCACAACGCTCTCTACGGGCCGGTAGCATTGGCGATACGGGAATGTTGGTCAAACCCGAACCCGAAGCGCCTCGTTTTGTGCAGTTGGGAACCCCCAGCAATGCTGGACTGCGGACGCATCCCGATGTCAACTTCCGGATTCAGCAAGGGGTCAGCAAACAGCGGCAACAAACCAAGCAGTTCAAACTCACCAGCAGCCTTGACAAACTTCAGGTGCAAACGGTGATTCGGGCCACCTACCGGCAAATCTTCGAGCGCGACATCGAACCTTACGTCACCAAGCGCGAGTTTACTGCTCTCGAAAGCAAGTTGAGCAATGGCGAAATCACCCTCAAAGAGTTCATCGAGGGGATTGGCTGTTCGGAACTCTATATCCGCGAGTTCTACACCCCTTATCCCAACACCAAGGTGATCGAGTTGGGAACCAAGCACTTCCTCGGTCGTGCGCCGCGTGATCAGGCTGAAATCCGCAAGTATAACCAAATCCTCGCCTCTGAGGGGATTCGCGGCTTTGTCAGCACCATGGTTAACTGTCCTGAGTACATCGAGGCCTTTGGCGAAGATATTGTCCCCTATCGTCGTTTCCCGACTTTACCGGCGGCTAACTTCCCCAATACTGAGCGTCTCTATGATCAGCTGACGAAACAAAATGATGATGTGGTGGTTCCGAGCTTTGTGCCTTCGGTTCCCTATGGCATCAATTCCTAAGGATGGCTAGTTGGGAGTTGTGATATAACCAAAACACGGCTCCCAATGGTTGTCATTGGGGTTCATCTACAATCTGGTCTGATTAGACTTCAACAAAAAAAAGATGGGGGTTGACTCCCATCTTTTTTTGTGCTAAGCAACTGAGGTTAGTTGTCGGGATTGGGGGATTCTAGCTCCTCAGTTGAGACTGCATCTTGTTGGCGGATGCGTTCGAGTTGACGGCGACGAAAGTCATCTGCGGCTGAGTTTAAACGACCTTCTTGTCCAGAACGGAAGTCTTCGAGGGTTTGACCGCCGCTTAGGTTGCTGCGGTGGATGATATCCATCATATCCAGGCCGCCTTCCCCTTGCATGGGGTCGCGATCGCCGGTGTTGGGACTATCCCGGAAAGGGTCATTAGAGGGAACATCGCGGGAGCTTTGGGCCTGGGCCGTTGTCGCGAGAACCAGACTGCTGGCTAGGGCGATGAGAGTAAGGGAACTACTGACAAGAAAACGTAAGGGATTCATAGGGAGATCCTCCTAAACGGGGATTGACGAAGGGGGTTGAGAATTAGGCGAAGCGACGACGGAGTAGGGGTTGAATCAGGGCTAACGCGGCGATCGCGAACACAAATAACACCAACAGCGCCGCGCCGAAGCTAATATCAGCAAAAGGCGCTTCCATGACGATACTACTCAAACTCCAACTGTCATGGAGATAGAGATAGCGAATTGGCTCGATCGCGTAGCTGAGCGGGTTGAGACTGGCGACCACTTGTAACCAACCGGGCATAAAGGACAGGGGAGCTAGGGCCGTACTGGCAAATAGAAGTGGTAGATTAGTGACGAAAATGGCGGCAATCAGTTCCACATGGCCGGGGAGGGCAAAGGCTAAGCCGAGACTTAGGCCGGTGACGCCGAGGATGAGGAAAAAGAGGAACAGGGCGATCG
>CAZXWM010000445.1:0-274 GCA_964644215.1 uncultured Phormidium sp. | reverse complement strand
CCAGCCAGTCCCGGAAGTCCTGCCCCCATGACGGTTCCGGCGGCCATAATCACAGCGGTTTGCAGGAAGCTGAGGCTGACAATATAAATGGTTGAGGCCAGAACAATGGAGAAGCGGCTAGAGAGGGGAGCGACGAGGAGGCGATTGAGGAAACCGAACTCGCGATCGAACATAATCGGCAAACCCGCATTGAGAGCGCCCGCGAAGGCGGTAAAGACAATCACCCCAGCCCCGAGGAACTGGAGATAGTTTTGGCTTTCGGCAAATAGGCCAG
>CAZXWM010000444.1:0-2902 GCA_964644215.1 uncultured Phormidium sp. | reverse complement strand
CTCGCTCAATTAACACCACCGCTACCACCGTTCTGCCCCTAGTAGCCATCTTTATCTTTGGCGGCGAAACCCTCAAATACTTTGCCCTAACGCTGATTGTCGGCTTCGTCCTCGGGGCCTACTCCAGTATTTTCATCGCCACCGCCGCCCTGGCCCTCTGGCGGGAAAAACATCCCCAAGCGGCGGTTCTTGCGGCTGGCGAGGAGAGTAACGACGAGAGTGGCGACGAGAGTGGCGACGAGAGTGGCGACGAGAGTGGCGAGAGTCCAAGAGCCTCCCTGGACGAGTCCTCACCGGGATAATGGAGACAATTCCAACAATCGAGGTAATAATCAGAATACGGGGTGTTTTGGATTAACGTAAACCTGTAATGTCAGACCCCCAAGCCTCCACCTTTCAAGAACAGCTCCAACGTCTGCATCGCCTAACCGTAGTGGCGCGTTGGTTGCTCATCATCGCCCTCTGGCTCAGCATTGGCGTAACCAGTCTTTGGACCTTACGCCGGGAAATTGCCCTATGGCTCGATTATTTTACCTGGGTTAGCCTCTGGTATGCCTTTCGCCACTATCCCTGGGCCGCCTTGGGCATCGGAGTCTGTGTTGGCTGGACCGTCTCCGTGCTAGTCTGGCAAAGTCGCAATATCATCTGGGGGATGCCAGACCTAGAACGTCGTCGCCTCGAACATCAACTGTGGCGGATTCGTGCCAATGGAGTCAAACATCCCCTCTGGAAATGGGTAGTCCCCTACGAACCTCATTCAGACTCCTCGAAAAAGTCAACATCAGAACGTTAATATGAAATCCATACAGGTGTCATGCCAGCCTCAATCCGTCTGGCGGGGATGTTGCCCGACACCTGACTTCCTTTAGCGTTTTTGAACATGGCACCTCGCGCCCTGAGAAACGTCAAGTTTCCCAAATCTCTACCTGCGCTTATGTTCGGTCCGACCTCCTTTCGCCGCATTTTGCTGTCGCGAATTCTCCTCCTCAGCGTCCCGGTGTTGCTGATTGGACAATATGTGACCTACCGTAAAGCGCGATCGAGCTTGCTCGAAACAGCTCGTCAGAACCTGACCGAAAGTGCCATTCGTAAAGGAAATCGCATTGAAGAGCAAGCCAACTCCCTGAAAACACAATTGCGTCTGGCCAGTGAAACGGCGGCCCTAGAGTCGGGGTCGGTCCCGAGAATACAGGCCTTTCTCGACCACTTCGGGGAACAACTCCCCGAAGTGGTGACCTGTTTGCAAGTGACGGACTTAGAGACGCAAGCGGCGATCGCCCAAACCTGTAATGAAGACATTTTTAACCCACCTCCAGCCAACTGGTGGCCCGAGTCCCAAACGAGTCTGAATCGGACCTTGTTTGGGACCGCTGAGATTGTTGAGAGTCTCAATCCGAGCCTGGCCTCGACGTCGGGCAGTCTTAGCCCTCGCCGGACTGAAATTACCTTGAGTGCGCCCATCTATGGCGAAGCAGTGACTCGTCCGCGCTATGCTATCACTGTGCGATCGGTGTTAGAGCAACTCGACGAACCCGAGAACCGCACCGGATCGCTAACGGGGGAAACGGTGGTGATTGATGACCAGGGCTTAATCCTAGAACATCCCATGCCGCAGTTAGTGGGCAGCAACATCGAGAACCAACCTAATTTCGAACGGCTAGAAAGTCTAGTCAACAGCGCTCTGGTGGGTAATCAGAATTTTCAACATCTCTTCTCGTTTTCTGGCCCCGAAAAGGAACTGCTCAGTGGCTACACCGCCATTGCGTCACCCATATCTTCGGTGGATGACGAAGACGAGGAGAGGCGCTGGATTGTCCTGGCCGTAACCCCCCTCGATAACGCCTTGGCCGGACTAGAACCTATCCGTCAGGTCATGTTTAATCTGGTTCTCGGACTCCTAGCGGCGAACCTGATTGCTACCCTCTACCTGGCTCAAGACTTGGCCCGTCCGGTGGAAAAATTGGGGGAATACGCTCGCAATATCGAGTGCAACACCGCCTCAGACCCCATGCCCGCGAAATTCTTTATCCACGAGTTTAACCAACTCTCAAAAGCCTTAAATCGCGCCATTGAACGCTTAAAAACCTGGGCGCAGGAACTCGAAGATGCCTGGACGGAATCGAAAAACGCCAACCGCCTCAAAAGTGAATTTTTGGCCACCATCTCCCATGAACTGCGGACTCCCCTCAATGGCATTATTGGCAGTTTGCGGCTGGTTCGGGATGGCTTTTGCGATGACGAAGCCGAGGAACAGGAATTTTTACAACGGGCCGATGATGCTGCCGTTCACTTATTGGGGATTATCAATGATATTTTAGATATCTCGAAAATTGAGGCGGGAACCCTCTCGGTGGTCATTGAATCGGTGGATTTGCTGCCGTTGATCACCGAGGCGATCGAGTTAAATCAAGCTATGGCGCGGGATAAGGGGCTAGTGTTCTCGACCCAGGTGGAGGCAGATACCCCCATTTGGGTGCGGGCTGATGCCGCTAAACTGAAGCAGGTGTTACTCAATGCGATCGGCAATGCCGTCAAGTTTACTGAAACCGGTGGAATTTCCATCCAGGTTCGGGTGGAAACCCGAACCCCTGACGCTAACATGGCCCAGTATGGAACTCACTATGTTGTGGTTGACATCATTGATACAGGCATTGGCGTCGCTCCAGCGGATTTCGATAAATTATTTAAACCCTTCGTTATGGTTGACGGTTCTAAAACCCGCCGCTTTGGTGGCACTGGCCTGGGTTTAGCTATTTCACGAAACTTAATGGATATGATGAATGGTGCGATTCGCCTCGATAGTGCTGGCGTCGGTTCGGGGACTACGGTAACGCTAGAGTTGCCGATGGCTCAGAAAAATGTATCGTTAGAGAAGACCTCCACATTGGCTGAGGCCGACTCT
>CAZXWM010000443.1:0-2907 GCA_964644215.1 uncultured Phormidium sp. | reverse complement strand
TCTGCGTCACCGGTGAATTTCCCTAAGCCGATGCGTAGGGAGCCTTCAATGGCCCCCTCAGACAGACCGATCGCACGCAGGACATGGGAGGGGGTTTCCACGCCAGAGGTGCAGGCGGACCCGGTGGAGATGGCTAGGCGATCGCGCACTCGGGCGATAATGGCACTGTTGGGAATCCCAGGAATGGAGATATGTAGGTTTCCGGCTAGGCGATGGTTGAGGTCGCCGTTGACCTGTAATTGGGGAATCTTGGCTTGTAGGTGGGACTGGAGGCGATCGCGTTGATGAGCGATGCGGGATTCGTCGGCTTGCATCTCCAGAGTCCGCAGACGCGCGGCTTCCCCTAAAGCGACAATCCCTGGTAGATTGAGGGTTCCCGGTCGTCGTCCCTGTTGCTGGCCGCCGCCGTAGAGGAGGGGAGTCAGGGGGGTTTCGGGACGAACCACTAAGGCCCCACAGCCTTGGGGTGCGTAGAATTTATGACCCGAAACTGTGAGAAAGGTGATTCCCCAATCGCGAAATTGGAAGGGGAGTTTTCCAACGGCTTGGGAGGCGTCGCAGAGATAGGGAACTCCGTAGGTTTGGGCAATTTTGGCGATCGCCTCCACGGGATAGATGGTGCCGATTTCGTTGTTGGCGGCCATGACGCAGAGGAGGTCAATTCCCTGACGACAGTGGTGTTCGATGTCGTCGAGGTGGAGTTGTCCGGTGGCGGTGGGGGTGAGATAGTGGAGTTGTGCTTGTCCCCGTTTGGCGATCGCCTCGCAGGTGTCGAGAACGGCTTTATGTTCGAGGGGGTTGAGGAGGATGTTGAGGGGACGGTCTCCTAAAACCCCTTGCAGGACGAGGTTGATGCTTTCGGTGGTCCCGGAGGTAAAGAGAATATCTCGGGGAGATGCACCGAGGAGGGTAGCCAGATGGGTTTTAGCGGTTTTGACTTGTGCAGCGGCGCGATCGCCGTAGGGATGGTCGATGCTACTGGCGTTCCCGAAGTGGTGGGTGAGGGTTTGGGTCATTACCTCAATGACGCGGCGATCGACGGGGGTGGTAGCGTGGTAGTCCAGGTAGATGGGAGGCATCGGTAGGGGGTAAGCTAGACGGGTTAGGGGTCAATCATCCTTGAGAGCCGGGTCAGGTCATGGATAAACAACAGGTTCTGGCGTTAGTTGATTGTCATCGCGATCGCCTGGAGGAGTTTGGTGTAAAAGCCTTGTTTCTCTTTGGTTCTGTGGCGCGAGATGAGGCGACGGCGGAGAGTGATGTCGATATTTTGGTTGAGTTTCATCATCCTGTGGGGTTATTTACGTTGTTGCGCCTGGAGTCATTTTTAGAGGAGCTTTTTGGCTGTTCGGTTGATGTGGGAACACCCAATTCACTGCGACCTTATGTTCGGGATTCGGTGTTGAAGGAGGCGATTCGTGCCATCTAGGAGTTTTTTAAGATGAAGTTTATTCTACTTCTACCAACCAATTAACGACTATTAAGTCTGGTACACGGTTAAATTCTCGTGTATTTGCCGTGACAAGTGTGAGATTCATTCCTAGTGCATGAGCGGCAATCAGTAAATCATTCGGACCAATCGGAGTTCCAGATTTTTCTAAGTGGCTGCGAATTACCGCATAATATTGATCGACTGGTGCACTCAGATCAAGAATTGGCAAAACTCTTAGGAGACTTTCAACTCGAGCGATCAGACGTGGGGAATTACTTTTAGCTGCACCAAACCGTATTTCACTAGCTACAATTATGCTGGTACAAATTTTATTTTCTCCAATCCTAGAAATAGCTTGAAAAACTTTTCCTTCAGGATTGCGTATCAAGTCTGATATGATATTCGTATCAAGAAGATATTGATAGCCCATTCCATTACGTTTTATAAGCTAATATCATCTAAAGGCTGAAGATTTTCGTCAACATCAGGAAACTCATCCTCGATTTTTGAAAAACTCTTGAGTAAAAACAGTAAAGAGGACTCAGAAGGCATCTCAGAACTCGGTTGAATAACCAAGCGAGACCCCTGTTTACGTAATATAACGTCTCGTTCACTCATAGCAAATTCAGGTGGTATTCTCAGCACCTGTTCTGACCCGTCTTGAGCCATCGATGTCCGGTATTCTTGTGCCATGATGTGACCCCTAATACTTGTAGTTTACCTTTCTCCTATTCTACCTCAGCTTCAATCAATTCGCCAAATCCTCGAAATTAATCATTATAAGTCCCAAATAAAGTCGCGAAGACACTCACAAACACAAATTTATCGGGGATAGATAGAGATGTATAAGCACCGAATTTTAAGCTTTTTAGCGAGATATTCGATGCTAAAGTTCTGGCGTTAGTTGATTGTTATCGCGATCGCCGGATCGTTTTTCGCTGATTCCATGAACAAATCGACCCCACGGCTGAGACGGTCGCCAACATTGCCGATGCACTGCGTCAGATTGAACCAGAAGCGGCTCAAACCTTCATAAATGCGTTTTGTGGTCAATCGGTTACAGAGAGTGCCGTCACACCTCAATCTCCCCGCTCTCTGCCACCATCTCATCAGGCGATCGCCGCTGACCCCCACCTGTTGCAACCATTCGACTTCGCTGCTGACGAGGTGGTAGCCGTCGCCAACGGGGTAGAGTCCACTGGGGTCGAGGATGTAGGGCCGTGTCTTTGGGGGAGTGTCCCGCCCAAATCCCTAGAATAGCCTGGTTGATGCTTTCTGTTGCGTCGGAGGTTAAAAGTGGTAATTTCCCAGTGATGCCAGGGGTTAGGGTCTTCCTCAATAATTTGTAAGGTGACAGATTTTGGGAAAATCACTATAATGTAGCCTAGTGGTTACAAGGTGGGGTCATGTCAGAGGCTGAGTAACCATTCAGGGGGGTATGGTGTAAACTGGGGGACATGGAAGAGAGCATAACG
>CAZXWM010000442.1:0-2942 GCA_964644215.1 uncultured Phormidium sp. | reverse complement strand
ACTGGCTAGAGTACGCCTAAAAATTAAGGCTGTTTCAAAACTGGATTCCGTATTAGCCCTAAACAACTTGGACATCCAGCCCGACAGTACTATTTTAGATCTCTGTTGTGGCAGTGGACAAACAACCCGCTATTTAGTCGATCGTTCCAACCAAGTCATTGGTTTAGATGCCTCACCACGCTCGATAGAACGCGCTAAACAGAACGTTCCCCAAGCTGAGTATATCGAAGCCTTCGCCCAAGAGATCCCCTTCGAGGATAATCACTTTGATCTCGTGCATACCAGTGCCGCCTTGCATGAAATGAACTCGGAAACCCTCAATCGAATTGTCTGGCAGGTTTTCCGAGTTCTTAAACCTGGAGGGGTTTTGGCGATCGCCGACTTTCATCGGCCAACAAATCCCCTATTTTGGCTAGGACTCGCGCCCTTTTTCTGGGTATTTGAAACCGAAACCGCGTGGAGTTTCATTGAAACCGATCTACCCGGATTACTCTCCGCCGTAGGCTTTCAGCGTTGCGATCGTCAACTCCATGCCGGAGGGAGTTTACAAATTATTCATGGCTACAAATAACCTCAAACTCCCAGATACTCAACCTCCGTTTTTCCAGGCTGTTTAGACTCGCAACTCGACTGACAACATCTTAACTAACAACATCTTAATTGCGACTGCGGGGATAGGCATCACTAACAAATCCTAATTCATAGAGTTGGCGATAAGCATTCTGTCCCAAATCGCGAGTTGGGTTTTGAGATTCAACAATTTGCACCAGTAACGGAATCGCCAACTCAGGATTATCCTGAGAGCGATGGAGGAGCGCCAACTGATAGGTGGCTTCATCCCGTCGTTGAGCGGCGCTGAGAGCCAAATTGCGTTGTTCCTCAAAAATCGGTCCATCCAAGCCTGAGAACGCCGAAGCCAGATCTTGATAGAGATTCGAGACCTGATTTCCCAACTCTCGGGCCTCTTGCAACGTCGCCGCTGCACCCTCATAGTCTTCATTCGACACCGCCGCACTCGCATCATCCATTAACTGATCGATGCCAGCAAAGGTCAACAGAGAATCCTCAGCCAGAACCGCCGGGGCTTCACCCTGGGCTTCTTGCTCATCGAGAACCTCTGTGGCGGTTTCGAGATCTTCGCGAGCCTCGGTCAGTTCGTTGCTCTCATCGCTCTCAACCGGCTGCATCTCCTCCGCGTCGGGTTCAGCTTGCTGTTCTTCTAGGGGAAAATCTGAACTAACAAAGCCCAGTTCATAGAGTTGACGATAGGCCTGATTCCCTAGGGGACGAGTGGGATTTTGCGATCGCACCACCTGAACCAACAGAGGAACCGCCAGTTCCGGGTTGTTCTGAGCGCGGTGTAGCCGAGCCAGTTGATAGGTAGCTGTATCCCGCAGTTGTGCAGCTTCGAGGGCTTGATTGCGTTGTCGTTGAAAAATGCGGTTGTCAATCCCTGAAAAGTTGGTCGAAAGCTGCTGATAAAAGTTCGAGAGTTGATTACTAACCTCCCGAGCCTCTTGTAGCTTGCGAATCGCTAGGCTGTAGTCTTGAGCCGAGACAGCCGTGGTGGCCTCATCAATCAGTGATTCAATGCCCGGTAGACTGAGAATACTGTCTTCCATGGGAACCCGAATCGCTGTTTGTGAGTTCGTCTCAGGTTGGGCCATGACTCGGGTTGGGGTCACCGTTGAGGCGGCGATCGCCAATAGCATTGTTACAGCAGAGGAGAGATACCAAAAACGGGGCTTAGAGTGAAGGAGCATGGACAGAGTTACCAGTTAGAATAGGGAGTTTGAACGAGAGCAGCCTGGGAGGGTAAACATTGACAGTTGAAAATCAACGATTCAATTCCGCAAGGTTTTTATTTGAAGAAAGTTTTAGCGTTTACGATTGTCTTACTTGTTGTGGCAAGTATTGAGGAAAACTCAGAGAAACTTAGTTGAATCTCAAGTTGAATCTCAATTGAGGAAAAAATGCTAAGGGTGCAGAGGCATCTTAACATTTCACCATATTAGGGGATCAATCCGGAAATGCTCTGCTCGTTCTAAGATAGAGGTAAATTTTGGCGAACCTAACATGAGCCGGAGGTGTCGAACGTGGCCGATGACTTAACACTACAACGGGGAGGCGAAACCCTTGCCCTCAAGAAGACTGAACGTCGTTTTACGGCTCGTCCGCAAGCGCCCGAAGTGATTTCAACCTTAGCGCAACAGGTGGCGGCCGAGTGTTTGACTCAAATCCCGGTGGGGTCACAAACCGAGGCCGTGCTACTAGAGTTCGAGGTCACCGATGCGGCTGAGTTAACCGCCGCCATGGATCGGACTCGCGATCGCCGCGATGTCGCCTTTGTCAGCCATGTCTATTCCCTCGTCGACAATCCAGGAACCCTAGTCTATCTCGCCGACGATCTCACCATCGGGTTTGCCGAGTCCGTCAGCCAACCGGCGCGTCAAGCCCTAACCGAATCCTTAGGCTTAGGCGATGAAACCCCCCTCGTGGGCCTAGACAATGCCTTCATCTACCGAGTCACCCGAGAGGCGATCGAAAATCCCATCAAAATTGCCAATCGACTCATCGAGCGTGAGGACATTCTGGCTGCCGAACCGAACATTGTCACCCATAGCGCCCCGAGTTATCGACCGAGCGATCGCTACTATCCCCAACAGTGGTATCTCAACCACCAGGGGGGTCCAGACCTAGCCCCCAACTCCCATATTGCCGCCGAACAGGCTTGGGACATCAGCCGAGGCGATCGCAGTATCGTCGTAGCCATTGCCGATGATGCCATTGACTTAAACCACCCCGACTTTCAAGGTATCGGTAAACTCGTCGCCCCCCGCGACTTCCGCAACAAGGACAGCTTACCCCTGCCCGAACGAGACAGTGACAACCACGGCACCGCTTGCGCCGGAGTCTGCCTCGCCGAAGAAACCGGCGAGGGA
>CAZXWM010000441.1:0-2945 GCA_964644215.1 uncultured Phormidium sp. | reverse complement strand
AGACTGGTCATGTTTGCCATAACCCTGTTTGGCACAAAGGCGATGCCAGTCGCTCTCGATATCCGTCAAGACTAAGGTGGGAACGTCCCCTAAGCTAACCTCTGGGGTGAGTCGGCGCATTCTGGGGCGGATGCGATCGTCCCAGAATAGGGGTTGATGACGGGCGAAGTTTTGGACGGCGGTGGGAAGATGGGGAAGCAGATCCAGGTAGCGATCGCAGCCAGCGGCCAGGGATGCGTCAACCCAGATATCGATGTTGCGGCCGGTGAAGTGGTGGTGCGATCGCAACAACATCAGCAGTTCCTGGCCTAATCCCAGCCTGGGAACGGGCATCAGGACCAGTTGTTGCTCAGCTAGGGCGCGATTGATGCGTTCGGCTAGTTGGTTTTCTTGAGTCCGTCGCCGGGGATAGCGGGCGGTTCCATAGCTTCCTTCGGCGATGAGGACGTCAGGATGCCAATTGCGGACTTCTTCGAGGGGCAGGCCTTCGGCGAGGCGGGAGTTGGAGAGTAGAAAGTCACCGGTATAGACCACCGAATAGGTGCGATCGCCACCATGATAAGTCAGACGAACCAGAGACGCACCCGGCAGATGTCCCGCTGGGAACAGTTCTAGCCACAAGTCTTTGGCAATTTCGATCGCCGTCCGCCAGGGTAAAACTTGGCAAATCTCCGCGACATCTGGCAGATCCAGCCAGTTGAGGGACAGCAGTTGCGCCGTCACCTCACTAGCATAAATGGGGAGCTGCGGCCGCCCTTGATGCAGGCTCAACAGTCCCCGAGCATGGTCACTATGAGCATGGCTACAGATGACACAATCAATGTCAGCAGCCTCGCCATCTCCGAGCAGGGGAGAGAGATCCTCGATGCCACAGTCGAGCAGCACCTGATAGGGACCGAGTCGCATTTGCAAACACAGCCCCTCCTGGGCGTGACCTACGCCATAGGGTAGACATTCAAGCTGAAGGCTCACGGATGTGTTGTTACAGTCCTCGAAAGATATTTCCCCATGCTAACAAGTTGTACTCGTTGCTACTAGATGCTCTCGCCAACTTGTTACGAATTGATAAATCTTGAATTTGCTCTTGACAAAAATAAGAGAATATGAATAAAAACCAAGCCACAGCTATAAAGAGCTAGAATACAAAGGTTGCCCCTAGCCTCTTGCCTTTTCTCTCCCTGTTCCGAAGTTCCCTATTCCCTGCTCCCTATTCCCTGTTCCCTGTTCCCTGTTCCCTGTTCCCTGTTCCGAAGTTCCCTATTCCCTATTCCCTGCCCTTCCCTTCTCCCCCATGGAACGTCCCCAATTCGGCAACATCAAACATCCTGGCCGCTGGCTCATTGCCCTGATTGCAGCGGGAGTGTTGGGAACGGCTGCGGTGGCGGCGGTAACGAGTCGCCGCAGGGGTTCTGAAGTCAGTCTTGAGGATTTGACGGTAGAAGTTGACGCGGCTGATGTTCGAGTTCGCATTGAAGCCACCGGGGAAGTGCAACCGATCCAACGGGTGAACCTTAGCCCCAAAACCCAAGGGCGCTTGGAACAACTTTATGTGGAACAGGGAGATGAAGTCAGCCAGGGAGAAGTGGTGGCGGTGATGGAAAATGACGAATTGACGAGCCAATTAGCCCAAGCTGAGGCCCGCTTAGATCGTGCCCGCGCCCGCCTGGCAGAACAGGAAAATGGCCCTCGCACCGAGGAGATTGAACGAGCGCGAGCCTCTGTGCGTCAGGCGGAGTCGCGCTTGGCCAGTGCTGAGGCTAATTTGGCTCAATTCGAGGCCGGAAATCGCCCGGAAGACATTGCTGAAGCGGAGGCGGCGCTGACACGGGCGCGATCGGGGATTCGTGAGGCAGAATCGAGAGTGACGCTGGCTCAGGCTGAGGTACGCCGCAATGAACAGCTTTACCGAGATGGGGCAATTTCTCGTCAAGATCTCGATCGCACCCAAGATGAGGCCCGTCGCGCCCAGGCGGCCGTTGAACAGGCCCAGGCGGCCGCTTTGGAAGCTCAACGACGGTTAGAGCGTCTTCGCAGTGGTAGTCGTAGCGAGGAAATTGATCGCGCCCAGGCGGAGGTAGAATCGGCTCGGGCTGATGTGTCACAAGCTCAGTCTCAGTTAGAGGAATTGTTAACCGGAACCCGCCCGGAAACCCTGGCTCAAGCGATGGCTGATGTGATGGAAGCCGAGGCTCAAGTGCGTTTTGCCGAGATTCAGTTGGAGGATACTCGGGTGCGCGCTCCCTTTTCCGGGATTATTACCCAGCGGTATGCCGATGAGGGGGCTTTTGTGACGCCAGCGACATCAGCCTCGGCGGTGAGTTCAGCGACATCAACCTCTGTGGTGGCCTTGGCGCGGGGGTTAGAGGTGTTGGCGAAGGTTCCCGAGGCCGATATTAGTCAGATTAAGCCGGGCCAGTCTGTCGAGATTGTGGCGGATGCCTTCCCCGATGAGGTGTTTATGGGGGAGGTGGATTTGATTGCTCCCGAAGCGGTGGTGGAACGGGATGTGACGCTGTTTCAGGTGCGTTTGAGGATTGTGACCGGGTTGGAGCAGTTACGCTCGGGGATGAATGTGGATTTGACCTTTTTGGGCGATCGCCTGGTTAATGCGTTAGTGTTACCAACGGTGGCGATCGTCTCTCGTCAAGGCGAAACCGGGGTTTTGGTTCCCAATGAAGACAATCGTCCCCAGTTTCGGGCAGTGACGTTAGGACCAACTCTGGGGAATCGCATCCAGGTTTTGGATGGGTTACAGGATGGCGATCGGGTTTTCTTAGAATTACCTCAGGGTGAAAATTTAGATGACATTTTATAACAAAATCAATGGGTTTCTAATGTTAATAAAAAAACCATTTACCTGAAAAAAACAAAAGTCAAAAAAGGGCGGCCACGGTTCGGCGATCGCTCACCGACCAGGGTACGCCCCTACGTCTTTTCTTTTGCCT
>CAZXWM010000440.1:0-2955 GCA_964644215.1 uncultured Phormidium sp. | reverse complement strand
CCAGCCCAACGATCGCACCCCCATCACCAAACTCGTCACCAGCACACTGGCCACCAACACCGTCCCCAACCCCTGCCACCAGGGCGATGTCTTCGATGGCGGTGGAGTTAACGGCGTTAACAACCCTTGCCAGGTCGGGGGATCTTCCCAAGGATGCTGACACACCACCGGCAGCCAACTGGCACAGGGAAATTCGTTTTCCATGCCCTGTAACCGCTCCCGCGCCTCCCGCACCGCTCGATAAAACGGCTTCCCGTCCGCAAATCCCTCAAGAAAATGGGTCAAAAACGCATGAGCCACCTGATCCGGGATTAACTCCCGCATCACAATCGTAATCGGAATTTGCAGGTCATCGAGGCGACGGGCCAACCCCAACCCATCACAGGAGTTGAAAATCGCCACCTGTAACCCCTGATTCACCGCTTTGCGCAAGGCATACCACAGTTCATCAATCGTTAAACTCTCGCTGGGGTTAATGTGAATCCGTCCCTCATCTCCCTCCGTTTCACTATGACCGGCAAAAAAGATAATATCCCAGGGTTGGTCCCACAGCTCATCGTTAATCTCAGACCGTGTTGGTTCATCTAAAAACTTAACCTCCGCGTCGGGTAAATTATTCAGAGTCTGGCGATCGCCCTCTACATCAATATCCCCACGATGTCCCAAAATCGCCAAAATTCTAATCTTCTGCCTTCCCCCAGTCGAGGAAAACCGCTCACGACGCTGAAACTTGGGTGGACTCAAGGCAATTTCCGTATTGGGATAACTTTGGCAAAAATTCCATAGATGCCAGGGAAGCTTATGTAAACGGGAGTCATTGGTGCTAATGAGAACCCGAATGTCCTCATCGGGCTTAAGCTGTTGCCGTAATAGACGATCAATGTCTCGAAACGACTTCGCATCGAGCCATTGATTGAGGCGATCGCGCAACGTTTTCCCCGACTCCTGACAATCCTTCAAACGAGTCTGAATCGAGCCACTATATTCAATTCCCTTGGACTTAATCCGATAGGGAGCGCTCAAGGGGCGATACTTCTCTAACCAATGGGTCTCAAGCTGGGTCAACAGTTCCCGTGCAGGGGGCAACTGACCCGTCTCCTCAATCGAGGGGCGATCGCCGTCTTTACTAATTTCCAAAGAGACTTGAAAACCCACATTATCTAAGTTTCCAGTCAGTTTTAAAGTTACAAGTTTTGTCACCACTACTCCTTGATTATCTCTTAAATCACAAAGTTTTCCAGAAAACTCACACTTCCCAATGCTACCTTAACCCCAAACTGCTCTTGAGGTTGACCACTAAAGTTAAGTTTAATATGTTCGGTACTTTTAGCAAGAGCCTGCATCACCGAATGACCCTCCTCATCCAAAATCGAAATCTCCAGATTAAAAGGCAACTCAGAGCGTCTATCCAAAGACTGAATTTCCACCGAAATATCCATTTCCTCCGAAATTTCCGAATCCAAACTAATCAACAGGGCGATCGCCTCAGACATCCCCTCAAAATGAAGCAGTTTTCCCCGTTTAATCACCGATTTACTCTGAGTCTCCATACTACCCACCGGACCTCTAACCGCCCAAGCCGGACTCAAGTTTTGTCCCGAGACTAAGTTCTCCAAACTCTCCCAGCCCTCCTCCAACTGACCTCGAAGCCATTGGGTTAATTGAGTGACGTGAGAGGGGTCTGGTGACGACTGGAGTTCCAAGTCTTCCAGCTTAGATAAAAACGCCTCCAGGTCATGCCAGTCTTGCAAAGCAAACTGTTCTTCTTCTCCGATCAGTCTCTCCCGAAACCCCAGTAAAATTGCCTCTTGAGATGCTTCATCCAAGGCAACAGCAAGATAGCCAATTTTATCAGCTTGAGCCTCTTTGGCGATCGCCACTTTGCCAGATGTTAGAGCCACAGCACAACATTCAACTCGCCCCAGATTTGCAAGTTCTAAATCTGCACTATTTGCCAAAGCTTGCCAAGCAGGATTCCAGACATTACTAGAACTTAAACGAGTCTCAATTCCCATACATTGGCAGTAATAATCAACCGCCAAGACAGCCAAGATATTGCGATAAACTTGCTTTGACTTATCAGGTTGACCCTGATACTGACTGACCTCAGTTGCTCTTAAACGCATAGTTTGCGTAATCGGCACATTAAAGCTTAACTCGTGATGATTATAAATCATGATCACTCCTTACATAAACTCTCTTGGGCTAAGTTTGTACGTAGTCTCGAATAAACCCGGCAAATTCAGTCAGACTCCGTTGATAAAAATCACTTAAAGTTGAGATGCGGATTCCCAAATCTGCCGAAATGGCTTTCCAAGTCTCTCCTTCGAGTCGCCTGATAGCAATCATACGAAATGTTACTTCTGGCATTTGGCGCAACGAGCGACCTTCAAACAATCCCGACGGATCATCTCGTAAACATTGCGCGATCGCCTCAGAAAGACTCGGGGAGAACGTTTTAGCAGAAAACTGCTGTTGCACGGGGAAGGGAGGCGTTATGGGATTGATAGAAATCTCGCGGCGATCGCCAATAATCTTGGGAATAGCCTGATTAAAAAAACGCCGTTGTAAGAGAAAATTAACCCATCGTAAGAAAGGACTTCTCTGCGGATTATAGGCATCAATGCGATCGCAGATATAAATAAACAACAGTTGCAACGCCTCATTGTAAATCTCATCATAAACATGAGGAAACTGACCCAAATAGGGACGACAGAGGCGACCCGAGGTGCGGGTGAGTTGTACCAGTCGCGTCAGAGCGCGACGACGCTGGCGACTCCCTGGGGGGGAGTTCTGAGCCTCAAGGGCCAGGCCTCGAAGCACCTCATCCAACTCAGGAACCCGATTATCGCTCGGCTGTTGAATATCTCTATCCTCCACGAGGAACCTCCCAATCATCTATAACTACTGTCGGGATAACAGCCCTTGTTTTACGGAGATAGCCCGATTTGTTAC
>CAZXWM010000439.1:0-2955 GCA_964644215.1 uncultured Phormidium sp. | reverse complement strand
ACAAGGGTACGCCCCTACGTCTTTTCTGTTCCCTGTTCCCTGTTCCCTGTTCCCTATTCCCTGTTCCCTATTCCCCATCAAGGAAGCCATCGAGGATTAAAACCATCGAGGGGCAATTGTTCCGGTTGAGGACGGCTTAGCTCCCCTTGAGCGTTAACCAGAGGAAAGAGAATCCACAATTGACTGGCCTCGATCGCCCCACCCGAGGAAGTCAGCGGCGCACCAGGGCGTTGATTGGGCGGGACAATACTGAGGCGATCAAAGAGAATCGCCTGACCATCAGGGGCTAAACTCATACTCAAATCCAGAGAACTGCCTTCAAAACGGATCAGTTCTTGAGAATCCTGATTCTCTAAATCCAACGCCAGGAGATAAGGTTGTTCGATATACTCATCAGCTTCGAGGAGTTCCGTCACCAGAGCATAAATATAGCGCCCACTGGGGTCGAATTCAGCATCCAGGATTGAGCCACTGGTGCGTAGGATTTCTTGGGGTTCGCCAACATTCGGCACAACAACCATAGAGCGAGTATAGTCCGTGTTAAACTTCACCATCACAGCCGCTCGTCCGTCTTGAGTAAAGCCCATCACACGACCATATTGGGGAAAAAATTGCAGCGGCTCATTCCCCTCACTTCCCGGTTCAATCGAGAGTAGGGCCACCCCTTGGCCTTGAGCGATCGCCAACTCGTTACTATTGGGTGCAATAACAAACTCGCCACCGGGTTCAGTCGGGAAGCGTTCAGGATCGTCCCCCTCACGAATCACCCAGAGGCCAAAATCACGTCCAGGGCTATCTCGTCGCGCTCGTTGCACCACAATAGTACTTCCGTCAGGAGCCAGGGCAACTTGTAGATTTTGATAGGTTTGGTTGTCGAGGATGCGTCGAATGCGTCCCGCCGAATCGGAAGTATCTTGGCCAAAATGGAGGCCAGTGGTCACAGTGTAGATCTGACTTTCGGTGAGTCCCCGCGTACCACTGTCTCGATCAATGGCCGAAAAGAGAATGCGATCGCCCTCGGGATACATCTCAAAGCTGAGAACACTCAAATCTGAAGGGGTAAGAATCGTTTTTTGGTCTTGGCTGAAGTTATATAACACCAGTCGCCCCTGTTCTCCCTCATCTGAGCCGAGATAGAGCATCACGCGATCGCGACTCCCGAAACGGGCTTGGAAGGGATCAATATAATGCTCAGTATCGTCGGAGTCCGCGAAGCGATCGCGCGCCCCCGATAACTGTAGAGTGTAGTTCGTGCCATAGGGAGCCGGATAGAGGACAGTATAGGCCATCCGTTGTCCAGCCCAGCTTATTTTCCCAGGAAGCGGCGGGTCAATTTGCAAATTGCTTTCAACACTCTCCTGATTCATAGGACGATTAAAGCTAAGCGTAAAGGCGCGATCGGCAGAACTAATCGTTGTTTCGTGCCAACTGAAGCCGCGAACCCGAGGGATACTTTTATCCCCGCCAACCAGTAACAGAATCGTGATCAGGCTTAAAACGACCATCGCGGCGATCGCCACACGGTCTAGGGGTTGAGGAAACGAATCGCCTTTCATACGCCAAGGTAAAAAACAACACATACCATAACAAAACGCCTGTCAGATTCATCAGATCCATCGCCTAAACTAGCAGAAGAATCTAAGAATCCAACAGACGTATTTGCCAGATAATCCAGTCACAGTTAGGGTCTAAATTTAAAACAGACCAAAGCTGAGAGACTTATCAATGGGAAGAGTAGCCCCAATTCCCAACCAGAGCGTGACCAAAGTTCCAAACAGGAACATCGAAGTCGCCACCGGCCGGCGGAAGGGGTTTTGGAACTTATTAATGTTTTCGATAAAGGGAATCAGCATCAGACCCAGAGGAATCAAGGTTTGTAAGCCAATTCCGAGCAACTTATTGGGAACAACCCGCAAAATCTGGAAGACGGGATAGAGATACCATTCCGGCAGAATTTCCAGAGGCGTTGCAAAAGGATCGGCGGGTTCACCAACCATTGCGGGGTCGAGAACCGCTAAACCCACAACACAAGCCAAGGTTCCCAGGATCACCACCGGGAACACATAGAGGAGGTCATTGGGCCAAGCCGGTTCGCCGTAGTAGTTATGACCCATCCCTTGGGCCAGTTTGGCGCGTAGTTTAGGATCACTGAGATCCGGTTTTTTCAAAGTAGACATAGTATTCAGGTGTTCTCCTGCAAGGGAATATATTGCAACAGGGCGGTCGTCCGTGGCGATGCAGCTAGAGATTAGTTTAGCAAAGCCGCACGCTTCGCGGTCGGCTGACCTCGCCACAGAACGTTAACGGGTCGAGGCGATCGCCCAGGCGTTAACCTAGAGCTTCAGCCAAGGTTTACAAAGGACCCGAAATCCCTTGTTTACGAATCATCAAGAAGTGCAACAGCATGAACACCGCAATCAACCAGGGGAGGACGAAGGTGTGCAAGCTGTAAAAACGGGTCAGGGTCGATTGGCCCACGCTAGTTCCACCGCGTAGCAGTTCCACCATGAAGCTACCCACAACCGGGATGGCTTCAGGAACACCGCTAACAATCTTGACGGCCCAGTAACCCACTTGGTCCCAAGGGAGGGAATAGCCGGTCACACCGAAGGTCACGGTAATGACCGCCAGAATCACACCCGTGACCCAGGTCAGTTCCCGAGGCTTCTTGAATCCACCGGTCAAGTAAACCCGGAAGACGTGCAGAATCATCATCAACACCATCATGCTGGCAGACCAGCGGTGAATTGAGCGAATTAGCCAACCGAAGTTGACTTCCGTCATCAGGTATTGAATCGAAGCATAGGCGTCCGTGACCGTCGGTTTGTAGTAGAAGGTCATGGCGAACCCAGTCGCAAACTGGATCAAGAAGCAGACCAGGGTGATGCCACCCAGGCAGTAGAAGATGTTAACGTGAGGCGGAACGTATTTGTCGGTGATGTCGTCGGCGATCGC
>CAZXWM010000438.1:0-2959 GCA_964644215.1 uncultured Phormidium sp. | reverse complement strand
CCGTTTTTTTCTAACCCCACCCAACTCTCGCTTTCATACCGCTAAACTTGAGGACTGATGAGCATAAGTTCAGGAAAATAGGTTTGGTAACGGGTAGCATCACGAGTTAGCAGGCTGTACCCGCACACCTTGGCATGAGCACCAATATAGAAATCTGGTAAAGGCGATCGCCTCACACCACCCCGGCGACGATAGTGTAAAAAGGCTTGACCCGCTAAAAATGCCGCCTCATAAGGTAATGTGTCTCTCTGAAAAAAGCTAGAAGATAATACCGATTCGACTTCCGTTACATCTTTAAAGGGGATCTTCCGTTAACACATCCAGAATCACATTGCTATCCACGAGGAAATCCGTCATTCCTCACCCCGCGTTAAGTTGAGAATCTCATCCGTGGTCATCTCCCCCGTGGCTTTCCCCCGTAGACTGGCGATTAAATTTGCTCCTTGAGGCGACTGGTTTTGATACCGCCAAGCTAGAAAGTCTAAGAATATTTTGGCTTCTTCCAGGGCGGGTTGGGGCAGGTTGCGAAGAATAGCTAGTATTTCGGTTTCGCTGGTCAGCATGAGGCCACAGTTTTAGGATATCCCCTCTATTTTACCCCATTGCCAACCCTCAGAAACCGAGTTTCTTGCTTAAATCTTGGTGAAGCGATCGCGATGCGGCGAGAAACCCAGTTTCTTGTCCTCTTCACCCGCCAGCTACTAGATATGATTTATGGGGTAGGAATGACTTTTTTTAGCTCTAAAATTAACCTCGGTAAACTCTTAACAGCGGTATCCCAGACGACATCAAGGTCAATCCCATCATATTCGTGAACAAGTCGATTTCTCATGCCGTTAATGACTGACCAGGGAATTGTAGTTAACCTGTTACGAGTGGGTTCAGAAACCCGTTTTGCTGCTTCTCCAATGATTAACAGCCGACGAACGATCGCATCTTGTAATTGTAAATCAGTGGCTAAGTCGTTTCGCGATCGCCCAGAAATATAGTCCATTACAATTTCGGCTGATTGCAACATATCAAGTAATGATTGAACATCCCGTTCCATAAATCACCTGTGCAGAAGATAGAATAGCTTGGCGACGCAGATAGTTCCGACTGGTTTCAATTCCCTTCCGAGTCATTAAATCCACATCTCGCTGAAATAGTTGTTTGAGTTCCTCTTCCATTTCAGCTAAATCAAACAGAGTAGGATGCGCTTCGGGATAGAATTGTACCATCACATCAACATCACTATTCCCATTAAAATCCTCCCGAAGAATCGAGCCGAATAACGCAAACTCTATTACATTCCACTTTTGGCAAAATTCCGCAATTTTCTCCATCGGCAGTGCGATCGCAGTCTGGATCATGTTAACCTTCACCTCCAATTCACCTAAGTTTGTCATCTGTCATCATGATTGCCTGAGTCCTGGACTAATTTTCCTCTCTACTGCACTACCATTACACCCGATACACCGGAATAGTACCCCTATTTTACCCCATGCCTAACCCTCAGAAACCGGGTTTCTTGCTTAAATCTTGGTGAAGCGATCGCGATGCGGCTAGAAACCCCGTTTCTTTCCCGGCGGCTCAAAACTCAGTTTCTTGTCTGAAAAGATTAGTTATAATTATACTGAATGCTCCAATCATCTAACAACTCAAATCTGACGATGACCCAGCAATCCACTCATTAAGTTAAAATAAAGCCATTAGTTATTCATATCATCCTGATTAAAATGACTCGCAAAATCAATCTTGAACTTCCCGACGATCTGAGCCAACGTTTGGAATCCAAAGCTCAAATCATCAACCTCTCTTTAGAAGCAATGATCTTAAAATCATTAGAGGACTTAGCTACCCAACCTGACGATCCAATTGCCGCCCTGATTGGCACATTAAGCGCTGAAAACAACGATATTGCATCTCGCCACGACGACTATATTGGAGAAGCCATTTATTCACGGGAGTTGTCCAGTGAAAAATAGTGTATTTGTTGATACTTCGGGCTGGGCAAACTTATTTATCAAAACTGAACCCGATCATCAGTATGCAGGAGAATGGTTTACTCAAGCTAGACAACAAAACTACTTAATGGTGACAAGTAACTATATTGTCCTTGAACTTGTAGCATTGCTCAATAGTCCACTTAGAGTTCCTCGCCCCCAAATTTTCCAATATATTGATGCGATTCAATCTGCTCCTTATTTGCAACTGGTTCGCGTCAATCAGCAGATTGAAAATGCCGCCTGGGAACTTTTAAAAAAGCGGTTAGATAAAAACTAGTCACTGGTTGATGCCACATCATTTATAATCATGCAACAATTAGAAATTACCAACGCTCTAACTAGCGATCATCATTTCGAGCAAGCGGGTTTTGTTCGTCTTCTTAAATCGTAGATCGCTGTTCATCCATCGCCTAGCACCAGGTCGGGGACTCTGACCCCAATTTTACCCCATTGCCAAATCTCAGAAACCGGGTTTCTTTAACCCCAACTAACTCTATCTCGTCAGGCGATCGCGCCACCCCGAGGATAGAACGATCTCTCCCATCATCCCTATCCTGAAACTATCTTCTGGGTAATTAAATCAGCCAACAGCAGTTCACAGAAAGATGTAACCGTCAACTCTCATATCTATGCCGAAGCAGACATCCCCGCCATGACTCCCATTTTGGTATAATCAGAAACTGTGTTTCAATCATCTGCATTACCTGTCAGCACCCCCGGCTGAAGCACGGGGGCTTCGTGCCCTCCCCTTCAGGTAGCTGACCAGCTTAAGCCTTAACGGGCTACGTTCAGAGCAAGAGTTAAAGTTCCTACCCGGGAATGCGTGCTAGTTCCCGGCTCTAGAACCGAATCGTTAAACAGTCCTAAGGGGTTAAGACAGTGCGATTGGGAAAGTACCGACTCTGAACATTAGCGAAGCCAACATTACCCCGCAAGGGAGTCGGAGCCAACCATAGCTCCATGGAGGGGCA
>CAZXWM010000437.1:0-2966 GCA_964644215.1 uncultured Phormidium sp. | reverse complement strand
CGCAATATCGATAATCAAGTCGAACGCACCCAATCCCGGCCCCTAGCCTCCCGGGCCTTGTCCATTAAAACCGGGATTGTGGTGGGGTTGGTGGCCCTGTTCTGTGCAGCGGGTTTGGCCTCCTATCTCAACCGCTTTTCCTTCGCCCTCTGTGTAGCAGCCGTTCCCATAATTTTGCTCTATCCCGCCGCCAAACGAGTCTTTCCCATCCCCCAATTGGTTTTGTCTTTAGCTTGGGGTTTTGCGGTGTTGATTAGTTGGAGTGCCGTAGAGGGAGGGTTAACCGCCTCAACTTGGTGGTTATGGGGGGCGACAGTATGTTGGACTTTGGGTTTTGATACCATTTACGCCCTCTCCGATCGCGAGGATGACCTAAAAATCGGCATTAACTCCAGTGCGATTTTCTTTGGAGAAGCGGTTGTGGGGGCGATCGCCCTCTGTTTTATCGCCACGGTGTTCTGTTTGGGGGTTGTGGGCATTCAACTGGGCTTAGGGAGCGAATTTTGGCTGACCCTAGTGGTAGCCACCGGGGGCTGGACTTGGCAAGTGGCCCGACTTCAGGAAGAAACCTTACCCCGTCCCGCCTTTGGCGATTTGTTTGCCCAAAATGTCTGGCTGGGGTTTGCCGTGTTACTGGGGATGCTGTTGGGGGCTGAGAAATTTGACCTCTTCAGGCTGTTTGGCTAACTATTGCATGTATTGACCACTCTAGGGTATTGTAGCGATGTATGCCCGCAGGCAAACTTGAAAAAGTTTGTAAAAAGACTGAATAAAAACTCCTTTAAACCCATTACCAGCAATAATGAGTTGGTGGGTATTCTCTGATTTAAGTCAAAGCTATTTGACAAAATTCGAGAATCACGGGCTGCCTTACCCCATTTCCTACATCAAGAAAACATCACAAAAAACATCACAAAAAACATCAGACAAGAGAATCAAAATGAGTCAGGCCCAAACCCATTGGAACCAAATCTTCGCTCGGAAAGACGATCCAGAACTTGGCTGGTATGAGCAAGAAGCGTCACAAACCTTAAAGTTGCTCGAACGTGCGAACCTACCTGACGATGCCACAATTTTTATATCCGGCGTAGGCACATCAGTTTTGATTGATCATCTGGCTTCACAGAACTATCAACTTATCCTGAATGATATTAGTGACATTGCCCTAGAAAAACTCCAATCTCGACTGGGAACAGAGAGTCGTTGGATTTGGCTGCATCATGATGTTTCTAAACCCTTGCCAACTGAACTCCCCCAGGTGGATCTTTGGATTGACCGCGCCGTTCTCCACTTTTTACTGGAAGAATCTGATATCCAGGGCTATTTTGCCAACATGAGAACTCGAGTTCGTGCTGGTGGTTATGCTTTATTTGCAGAGTTCTCAACCGACGGTGCTTCCAAGTGTGCCGGACTACAAGTGAATCGTTATTCCCTTGAGAAATTGTCTGACCGAGTTGGGGAGGACTTTACACTCATACACCATGAGCCTTACACCTATGTTAATTCCTTTGGCCAACCTCGCCCCTATCTATATTGTCTCTATCAATGATCTCCGCAGCTTGAATGAATAGTCCCCTTTTGAAAAACAAGAACTTTGCTGAGCCTTCCGTTTTTAATGCAGCAGCACTCATCCGTGAATCTCGACAACAGAAGCAGTTACCAGTTTGTTCAGTGCCGCGTTTTTGTGTTCTCGATCCCGATGGAGATTTATCGCGACATCTCGAAAACAATGGCGTTCCTATCAATGACTGTTGGGCCTGTTACCACACAGAAATGCGCAACTTAGCACTTGAGCAGGAAGACGTTGGCGTTGTTGGCTGTGCTGTTGGGTCTTCCTTTGCTGTTCTTGTGGCCGAGCAACTGTTTGCGTCAGGTTGTGAGCTTCTCATCAGTGTAACGTCGGCAGGTCAACTCATAGCTACTCACCCAAAACCCTATTTTCAGTTAATTGACCATGCTCTACGTGACGAAGGAACCAGTTGTCATTATCTACCGGCGTCCGAGTATGTCTGGTTGCCTAAAGGTCTCAAGGAATTAGCGGATGCGATCTTAGCTCAATCCCATCAACTCATTTGTGGTGGGAGTTGGACGACAGATGCACCCTATCGAGAGACTAAGTCAGCAATTGCTTATGCAACTGAGGCGGGTTTACTGTCAGTGGAAATGGAAGCGGCGGCCTTATATGCGTTGGCTCAAGCCAAGGGTTATAATATTTTATGTTTCGCTCATATCACCAATGAGATGGCCACGAGCGAGAATGAATTTGATAAGGGTCAGGATAATGGGAATCGTGCCATGATCGAGTTAATTAAAACGGTGGTGACTGTGGCGAGTCAGAAAAGGGCAGAATCCTGAATTGATGTCTTACCTCTCGTCAATCAAGAGACCTCCTTTAAGAGCATCGGCTTGGGCATGGGTATATTTAGACGAGATTCTGTTCAGGCGATCGCAGATGGAGCCGTGGGAACTTTTCTCCTACACTGAGATAACAGCAGTTTGTCAGTCATCTCGACTCTATGAAAATCCGTCAACTCGGTAACAGTGATTTACAGGTCTCAGAAATCTGTCTGGGAACCATGACCTATGGGCAGCAAAACAGCATCGAGGAGGCCCATGCACAACTCGATTATGCGATCGCCCAAGGCGTCAACTTCATCGACACCGCCGAAATGTACCCCGTCCCCGGCCGGGGCGAAACCCAGGGCCGAACCAGCGAATATATTGGTCAATGGCTGGCCAAACAGCAACGGGACCAACTCATCATCGCCACCAAAGTCACCGGCGGCGGTTCGCGGATGGAGTGGATTCGCGGCAAAGATCGCAAAGTCGATCGCCCCAACATCGAACAAGCGGTCAATGACAGCCTCAAACGGCTACAAACCGACTACATCGACCTCTATCAAATCCACTGGCCCGATCGCTATGTCCCCCTCTTTGGCGGCGGAACCTTCGACCCAGAACAGGAT
>CAZXWM010000436.1:1780-2980 GCA_964644215.1 uncultured Phormidium sp. | reverse complement strand
AAGACCATCTCAAAGGTAAAATCTTCCGTATTGGTCATTTAGGCTTCGTCAGCGATCGCGATCTTCTCTGTGCGATCGGCTCCCTCGAAGCCACCCTACAGAGCCTAAATGCCGGTAATGAGCCGGGAGCGGGAATTACCGCCGCCGCCAAAATCCTCAACGCTGGCTAGATTCGCCCTCGCTCAACTCTCTAACCCACAATCCCTCTGAATGATGACTCATCTCAGGGGGATTTTCTGCCTCAAACCCGCATAAAATAGGATTCAACCTGGCTAAAATCTTGACATTTTAAAGCATCTGGGTTAATAAAAAAATAGAAATAATCGCTACAGGCAAAGGGATCTTGAACTTCTAAAAGTAACTGTCCTTGTACCTCTTCAAGCACATCAGGAACATCGGAATGGAGGTCAGGATAGCCAGCCAATTTACAAGGAATTTCCGGTTCTGGCGACTCATCTCGATAGTCAGACCACCAATCTTCAAAGCCAAACTCATCACAGAGTGCTTGTAACGCTTCAGGGAAGTCGAGATGTCCCATATTGTGACGATAATCTAAAAAGAGAGCCTCTCCCTTGCTAAAATCAAGATGGTAAATGTGATCATACCATTCATGGCGTTGACGAATTTCTTGGCTGAACTCAAAGTTAGAGATTAACCTGGTTTCATCCCGGTCAATCTCCTCAATGTAGCGAATATAATGCCGTTGAGGACTCAGTTCACACATGGGAACATTAAGACCAACAAAAAATTGTAGTAATCCTTGGCGGGGTAAGGGGAAGTTGGGGATTTCGGGAACCTCAGCACAGTTTATTTGCAGCAGAAACATCATCAGTTCCCCCGTCTCAGCATCCCGAGGATAATCTAAGCTTTTTGGCAGATAAGGATATCCCCCCATTTTGCTACTCCAGCGCGGTAAAGGGTCTTGATAGTCGCTCTTTTTTAGCCAGCCGTTATTCTCTAGGTCTAATTGAATATAAGGAACAAATTTATCTCGTAAAAAAGCTCGCAGTGGTTCCAACTCTAGCGGTAAATCTGCTAAAAAACAATCCCTTGTCATCTCGTTTTAGTCCTTAAAAATTGACCCGAAACCTCCCCAAACAAACACCTAATCCAGTTTTGAAAACCTCGGTTGGTGTGGATTCCAGATGAGTTAGGGCAACGTTATAGGCGTGAGAAACCGAGTTTCTTCAAGAAACCCGG
>CAZXWM010000436.1:1013-1770 GCA_964644215.1 uncultured Phormidium sp. | reverse complement strand
CCGCCTCTAACCAATCGTAAATCTGAGACAATTCATCTAGGGTGACAAAGCCGTATTTCCAAAGAATCATCGGTAACGGGCCAACATCGGTATCACGACGACGTAGGGCGATCGCGATCGAGTCGGGCGATAGGGATAACTCCTCTTGCAAAAAGTCAATAAATTGTCCTTGTCCTGTTGCTCCCATGATTGGCTGTCCCCCTTTGATAATCGAGCAATATCTCACTTAAACTAGGGGTATTATCGGGCGCAAATTGCCCAAATCCACCGATTCGCGGGCCAGCTTGTAAGCTGGCTACATCTCGCTAAGCCACAACTCTAACAGAGTTTCATAGCGTTTAATGGATACAGTAGCAACATTTTCACAAACTTCACAAACATTTAACGATCGCCCCTAGGGTTGCTCCCGAACCACCTCAAGGCGATCGCCCACCTCAATCCCTAACTCAGCGGCCCGTCCCCCGCGTAATTCAATCACCGCATCGACGAGAACGCGATCGCCAGGCCCGTACGTCGGACAGCGAGAAGCCACCGTTTCACAGGGAGGGACATCTTCAGCCAAACCAACTACATCTCCCTCAAACAGAAAAATCATGTCCAAATTGATGCGAACATTCTTCATCCAGAAACTGACGGGCCGAGGGGGATTGAAGGGAAACACCATGCCGCGATCGTCCGGGAGTTCCTCGCGGTACATCAACCCCATCGCCTGTTGTTGCGGGGTGCGGGCCACCTCTAACTCCAGACGGCGATCGCC
>CAZXWM010000436.1:0-1003 GCA_964644215.1 uncultured Phormidium sp. | reverse complement strand
GACATAAGCCTCAATCGGTAATCGTTGTCCGAGTTCCGAAGACCCATTGGCGGGAGTCGTGGCGGTATCAGCAGCAGGAGAGTCCGCCACATCCACCGCCGACGAGTTCTCGCCATTGATCGAACAACTTGCTAAAACCAATACGGTCAAAACCATAACCAGACAGCGGCTCCTGTCACCGCGATAACGTCGGACCCAATTCACTTGGTCAAGACTAAACAACCTTGTTACCATCCTTTGTCCTGTTGTCACGTTACCTATACCCCAACAATCAGCCATTCACCGGATCAATCGCCGCCCTCTTAATCGCCTCCTTGAGCCACATCCCGCAGTCGCTGGACCACAAAGGGGCGATCGAGATACGAAAGGAGATTCCCCGCCTTCGGTCCTCGTTCCTTGCCTAAAAAGCTATGATAAACCGCTGGAAACGCTTGTTTTGGCGGCAGTTCTAGCAGCTTGGTGGTGGTAAAAATCTCCGTTTGCAGCGTTTCACCGTCCCAAGCCTCCAAGCTGTCAAGGCGCGTCGCTAACTCCCCTAAATACTGACGTTGGGCCTCCTCTAACCCCTCTACCGATGGGGGAATCTCATCAACATATAAAATGAGTTTTTCCTCAGGATCAGCATAATCATCGAGCCACTTTTGCGCCACCTCAATCCGTTGGCGCACCACCTGCTGATCGCGTTCCGTCAGCGGCTGTTGACTGCGTTTGTGAACTTCTGCCTCAATATCGAGATGAGGCACTTGCAGCAGGGAAATCAGGGTACTGAAATCAAAAGGATGATAGGGCTGAATCTGGTCATCAAGTTGCGAATACAGCAGGGCTAGTAAATCCTTACTCAAATCCCCCTGTTGTTCCTCTGAACTGAGGCGACCATACTTCTCGATCGCCGTATCATAATCCCGAAACAGTCGCGTAATCGTTTCGTAATTAGGCGAGAAGTTAATCGCCGTTTTCGGCTGCGTCCGTAACATCAAAAAGCGCAACAACTGCGGCGGTAGCA
>CAZXWM010000435.1:0-2985 GCA_964644215.1 uncultured Phormidium sp. | reverse complement strand
GCGCACCTCTAATCGTAGGCGTTTGAGATTCAAAAGTCGCGTTACTTGGACTTGGGACGTCAATCCAATTTTTGGCGCAATTTCTGTCATGGAAAGACCCTGACATTGTGATAGATGTAGTCCCTCTAGGTAGGCGGTATCGCGTCGATTTTTGCGACGACGAAGCTTATCGAGGTTGGTTTTTAGGACTTGGGCGATCGCCCCCGCCAGAGTGTCTTTAAGTGCCTGTCGATAAACCTGCAAAAAACGCTCTGACTCATCCTCCATCGCCCCCCAGTCACCGGGTTGTTGCCCCACTAAGGTTTCTAATTCCTGTTCATCTCGTGGCTGGTAAAGTCGGGGATTACCACTGCGAACATGAACACGATACTCTCGTAATTGACTAGCAAGCTGTTTGAGTTGTTTGAGAACAACTCCACTAGAAACCGTGGGGTTCATCTGTTGCAACTGCTCCTCCGTGGGAGTCTGGCAGCGTCCTCGTTGACCGAGACGCCGTTGCAGCAGGCGATCGCGCCGATAGACCTGTTGATACTGTTGTAATAGGCTCAAGGCCTGAGTAATTTCATGGTTACTACAGAGATGATAGTCTCGTAAAACTCGTTCGAGTTGCTCAGCATTGGTATCATTGAGAATGGCCCAGTCACTGGCACGATAGATGCCCTTATCTAACAATACGCAATTCAGCCCAGAATGGTTGTGGGTCAGTTGACGAGTCCAGGTACTTAAAGCGGACTTATCGGGGTCATAACTCTCAAGAATCTGCAAGCTCAGAGGACGATAGACTGGGGAACGTCTCCCTTCATCATCGAGAACCAGGGGCAATAACTCCGGCAAGGAGAGTCCATAGCGTTCTCCATAGCGTTGTACCAAATTCAGACAAGCCTGTTGAATCTGATGGCTGATGAAGCAACGAAGACTCAACTGAGCCAAGTCCCCATCTTGCTCCTGGTTTCGCCAGCAGTCCCATAACTCCCGTTGAAGTTGGCTATCTAGGTAATCGGGGTCCAGAAGGGCCGTTGGGAAGCGCGCTTGCAGCCAAGTTTGCACCTCCAGGTTTGCCTGAATCTGAGACTGGCCCGATGACCTCAGACGCATCAGTTGCCAGTAGTAAAAAGCATTATCCATGACCTTGCAAGAAGCGACAGTGGCACAGGTGTAATAGCGACAACCCAGAAATCACCTCAGACATCGCCGAGGATAACCGTTGACTGCGCTCAGTGGCTCGGGGATAACTCTCCTTGCTCTGTGCCATCACTAATACGTATTTCTGAGAGTGATTCGCTTATTCATGGATATCACGGAAGAACCCACCTTTCCTCAATCCATCGCCGTCCATCGTCCCGAAACCCCCCTCATCCCCCTCGTTCCTAGGCTCTGCCTAGGAATGCCAACTGGGAGGCTCTGCCTCCCGTTTCAGGCAACGAGCAGCCGAATTTCCCTGTCACAGCTTCAGCCATGACAGGAAAATAGATGAGATATTGACCCTCCGAACTTACAGAGTTATCTCTTGAGCCACATTCAACAATCCCTGGTCATTCCCCTGGATTTCATACAAACGAGCCGCCTCCTCAAAACTCGCTCGCGATGCCCTCAAATCAAAAAACTGTCGATACGTCAAGCCCAAAAGATAGTGAGCATCAGCATAATTTTCATCCAACTCAATCACCTGCTCATAATCTTGCACCGCCGCGCTGATATTGCCATTTTCTTGGTAAGCAAGACCGCGAAATAGATGGGCCATAACATCATCAGGATTGAGGTCAATGGCGGTGGTAAAGTCGGCGATCGCCTCATCATACTGTTCGAGCTGACGATAGATTAAGCCGCGATTGTAATAGCTCCCAGCAGCATCCGGTCGTAAGCGAATCGCCTCAGTGTAATCATCCAGAGCCAACTCAAGCTCGTCTAAATCGAAATAAATCCCAGCCCGGCCCACCAAAGCCTGAGCATTCTCAGGATTCACCTCAATCGCCTCATTGTAGTCAGCCAGAGCCTGTTCGCGATCGCCTAACACAGAGAACGAACGACCTCGATTCGCATAATAAAGCGACGCATTCTCGGGGTCGAGAGAGAGGGCGACAGTAAAATCATCAATCGCCTGAGAATGTCCTCCTAGATAAGAGAATGCCTCACCGCGATCGTTATATAGAACAGCATTCTCAGGATCGCTCAGTAACGCCTGATTACTCAAAGCAATAAAGTTTTGGGCAGATGCCAACACTTCATTGTTCAAAAGATCACCCTCAGACAACAGAACACTCCGGTCTAAAATAACCGCCAGCGGCGCACCATCTTGGAGAATTAAACTCGGACCTGTCATCGGATTTTGGATTTGAACATCCTCCAACGAGACATCATTGACGATGAAAATTTTATCCTGACTCCCCGTGAAATCCGTAATCACATCCCGGTTCGCCGGAGAATCAGCCAAAACAAACCAATCCGAGCCATCCCCACCGGTGAGCGTATCCAACCCCTCCCCTCCCCAGAAGATATCGTTACCCGAGCCACCAATCAGAGAATCATTTCCCGAATCGCCTGAAATCGAATCATCCCCAGCCCCGCCAATAATCGTGTCACTCCCCGGCCCTCCCAAGAGCCATCGTCCCACATCATTATTTTCCAAATAGTTATCCCCATCCACGAGATAGATGATATCCGTCAGGGGTGAACTCTGGAGGCGATCGAGTTGCTCCGGGGGCAAATCAGCCACAATAATCACATCATCCCCAGACGTTGCAAAGGCAAGATCGAAACCATCCCAAGTCACAATATCCAGAACCATCACTAATACTCCCTACGAGTTTCTACTGATTAGATGTATTTCTGGAACCTGAGAGCTTATTCACATCTCCGTAAAATCATCCATAGGAGTCCATTGCCCCGAAAACAGGAACGAGGCCCAATAATAGGGATGCGCCCCCTGTTGCAGCCAGTCCAACTGCACCTCCCGCAACGCCTCACTCCGTCCCTCCCCGGCCAACA
>CAZXWM010000434.1:0-2993 GCA_964644215.1 uncultured Phormidium sp. | reverse complement strand
GGGTTATCTCCGGTCACTCCTCCACCTCGGCCGATGCCAGGTGGGGGTCATTGAAGAAGCAACAAATTGAGGGATATTGGAGGAGAGCTAGAAGGGTCTGCCATCGGAGAAAAATTGTCGAAAAATCGTCAACCGTAAGTCAATAACCGTAAATCAATCCTAGCGCAGGGCCGATTCGTGTGTGTAGCTGAGTGATCTTGTTGTACCTGTGGCGACGGAGTGCGTTGCGGCGTCTCTAGTGGTGCTGCTCCCCTTTCTATCCCCATAAAGCCGTATATCGAGAATTACGGCTATGACGACTAAACCCCGCCGCTCCTTGACCCCCACCGGTTTCGAGATGGACCGAATGCGTCCCTAAGATCATTCAACTGCGTCAGTTGACCCCTCACCGCCTCTAACACCCCCAAAGCGTCCCCGGTCAGGGTAGAATGACTTGGATCAACGTATATCGATAACCCAGTTCGGACTCCCGTTGCAATGGCAGAAACCCTATTTTTCAACGCCTTAAAGGAAGCCCTCGACGAAGAAATGGCTCGTGATGAGACTGTTTTCGTCCTCGGTGAAGATGTCGGTCACTATGGCGGCTCCTATAAAGTGACCAAAGATCTCTACGACAAATATGGTGAGCTGCGCTTGCTAGATACCCCCATCTCCGAAAATAGTTTTACGGGGATGGCCGTCGGCGCCGCCATTACGCGCCTGCGTCCCATCATCGAAGGGATGAATATGGGGTTTCTCTTGCTGGCCTTTAACCAGATTGCCAACAATGCTGGTATGTTGCGCTACACCTCCGGCGGCAACTTTACCATTCCCATGGTGATTCGTGGACCGGGTGGGGTCGGACGACAACTTGGGGCTGAACATTCTCAACGGCTTGAGGCCTATTTTCAGGCGGTTCCAGGGCTGAAAATTGTGGCCTGTTCAACCCCTTACAATGCCAAAGGCCTCCTCAAAGCGGCCATTCGCGACAATAACCCGGTGCTATTCTTTGAGCATGTGTTGCTCTATAACCTCAAAGAAGACCTCCCCGAAGGAGATTATATTGTCCCCCTCGATAAGGCTGAGGTGGTGCGCCCCGGAGAACAAGTCACTCTCTTGACGTACTCGCGAATGCGTCATCATTGTGTCCAGGCCGCGAAAACCTTGGAACCAGAGGGGTTTGACCCAGAAATTATCGACTTGATTTCTCTCAAACCCTATGACTTAGACACCATTGGTGCATCCATTCGCAAAACTCACCGCGTGATTGTGGTCGAGGAATGTATGAAAACTGGCGGGGTTGGGGCTGAGATTACGGCCACCATCAATGATCATTTCTTTGATGAACTCGATGCACCGGTGTTGCGCCTATCTTCTCAGGATATCCCCACGCCCTACAATGGAACCCTTGAACGCTTAACCATTGTTCAACCGCATCAAATTGTTGAGGCGGTTAAGAAAATGGTGGCGTTGCAGGTGTAACGTTTAACAAAGAAAACTTGCGGTTCTCCTAAATCTGTGCTATGCGTCGTCAACAATCGCTGCTGATTCTGATTTTTGTTCTCTTAGTGAGTGCGATCGCCATTCTGGTTCAAGTGCCCCTCCAGTTGGGGTTGGACTTAGAAGGGGGATCTCAGTTGACTATTGAAGCGCAACCGACGGAAGAAATCCCGGTGATCAGCGATCGCGACCTAGAAGCGGTCCTCGTGGTAGTGCGCAACCGGGTCGATGGTCTCGGGGTTAGTGAGCCGCTGGTGCAAACCGTCGGCGAAAATCGCATTTCCGTTCAGCTTCCGGGGGTGAGTGACCCGGCTCAAGCTGAACGGGTGTTAGGGGGAACCGCACAACTGGAATTTCGCGAACAGGTCAATAACCCAGAAGTTCAGGCTCAGCTTCAGGTGCGCCAAGAAGAACTCCTGGAGTTGTTGCAAGAACAAGAGCGACTGACTGGGGAAGGACGAGAAGCCGAACTGGCCGCCACCCAACAGGCCATCGCCGCCAAGGAAGAGCAAATTGAGGAATTAACCAGTCAGCTCTATCGTAGTGTGGGGCTGACGGGGAAAAACCTCGAAGATGCCAATGTCACCTCAACCCGCATTGATGGCGTCTGGAGCGTCGTCATTGATTTTGACCGAGAAGGGGGAGAGAAATTCGCCCAACTAACGCGCAACATTGCTGGAACCGGACGACGCTTAGGGATTTTCCTCGATGATGAACTGATTAGCGCTCCTGGGGTGGGGGCTGAATACGCCGAAACGGGAATTAGTGGCGGCGGCGCTCGTATTGATGGCCAATTCAGTCTCGAAGATGCCAATACCTTGGCCACTCAGTTACGAGCTGGGGCCTTACCAGTTCCCGTGGAAATCGTCGAAAATCGGACCGTTGGGGCGACCTTGGGACAAGATAGTATTCGTCGCAGTATTTATGCTGGAATCGGCGGATTAGTGCTGGTGTTAGGGTTTATGGTGGTCTATTATCGCCTGCCCGGGGCGATCGCCAACCTCTCGTTGACCATCTACGCCATCCTCACCCTAGCCTGTTATGCACTGCTCGGAGTAACCCTAACGCTACCGGGGATTGCGGGGTTTATCCTCAGCATTGGCATGGCTGTTGATGCCAACGTCCTCATCTTTGAGCGCACTCGTGAAGAACTGCGAGGCGGAAAAACCCTCTATCGCTCCGTCGAGTCAGGATTTTATCGCGCCTTTTCCAGTATTTTGGATAGTAACGTCACCACCCTGATTGCCTGTTTAGCCCTGTTTTGGTTCGGAGCGGGTTTAGTCAAAGGCTTTGCCGTTACCCTCGCCATTGGTGTCGGTGTGAGTATGTTTACCGCCATTACCTGTAGCCGTAGCCTCATGTTCTATGTGTTAACGCTACCGAACCTGAAAAAACCCGAGTTTTTCTGTCCCAATCTGACGCCACAATTGGCTAAACGTTAAGTCTAGTTTTAGAATATAAAACAGAGTGCGAATCGTTTAGAGGATAAGTAAGGGCTGGAATGCCCGAAACAT
>CAZXWM010000433.1:0-3000 GCA_964644215.1 uncultured Phormidium sp. | reverse complement strand
TTCCACGGTGCGGTTCATGGCATCATCGCCCGCCTCTAAGGTACGATTGGCCCCTTGTAGAGCCACTTCGACCTGTTGGGCATTATCAGCGGTGGTTTGGGTGAACCCCACCACATCCTGAATGCGATCGAGGGTGGTGCTGATTTCCTCAAACTGCTTTTGCGCCTGGTCCGACAACTCCATCAGCGACGCATCGCTACTTTCGGAGGTTTGAACCACTTTCCCGGCGGCGGTTTGCACCTGCATGACGATTTTGCGCAGGCTTTGCAGGGTGTTGTTAAACGAGTCAGCTAGGGTTCCCATCTCGTCGTCGGTGACGGGAATGCGCACGGTTAAATCCCCATCCAGGGCCGGGCGCACGGCCATCAACAGTTCTAAGGCTCGTTTTTGCAGTTGTTCTTTGGCGGCTTTGTCTCGTTGGGCGGCGGCTTCGAGTTGAACCGATTGTTCTTGCAGTTGTTGCAGATATTCACTCTGTTGGATGGCGACGCCGAGTTGGGTGCCAATTTGTCGCAGTAGGGTCACTTCTTCGTTTTCCCAATTGCGGGGGCCGTCATTTTGATAGGCGGCCAACAGTCCCCAGAGTTGTGAGCCTTTGAAGATAGGAACGATCGCATAGGCGCGACATTGGTATTGTTCGAGGACTTCTAAATAGCAGCTGCTGAACCCAGCTTGATAGATATCCTCGACCGCAAAAGCCTGTTCGCTCCCGAAACGTCCCCCTTCGGTTTCTTGCAGATAAGTATCCCGACTCGCGGGGCCACTGGCTTGGGGGGCTAAGGGTCCTGACTGTTGCCGTTCAATCAGGTTGTTCATCGTGTCGCATTGGCTGACGTTGCCCTTGAGAGCCGGAACCTGTTGCTGTCGCTGCACCAACGGCGCCCAGGTCGCCCCAACGGACTCGGCGATAAACGCGCCACTCCAGTCGTCGGCGAATTGATAGACACAGACGCGATCGGTTTTCAGAAGTTGACGGACTTCGGTGGTGGTGGTGTCGAAGATGGTGTCTAAGTTCAGGGATTCGCGGATACGTTCAATGACTTCGGCCACGGCGCGATCGCGGTCGGCGGCCCGGGCGATGCGCTCGGATTGACGGCGCAGTTCCTGGACGGTTTCGGCTTGTTGTAGGGCCACCCCCAATTGGTCGGCGATGCGAACCAGCAGTTGCACTTCGTCGTCTTGCCATTCCCGAGGACTGTCGTTTTGATAGGCGGCCAGAATCCCCCA
Source organism: uncultured Phormidium sp. (assembly GCA_964644215.1). Classification (GTDB taxonomy): domain Bacteria; phylum Cyanobacteriota; class Cyanobacteriia; order Cyanobacteriales; family Geitlerinemataceae; genus Sodalinema. The sequence continues at coordinate 1,773 of CAZXWM010000433.1, read as the reverse complement.
GAGGGCTTCTCCTTGGAAGATGGGAACTAAGGTATAGGCCCGGGCTTCAAATTGTTCTAGCAGTTCTACGTGACAGGGGTCGTGACCGGCTTCGTAGATGTCGGTCACGGCGTAGGTTTCTCGGTAGGCGTAGCGTCCCCCTTGGTTTTCTTCTAAGTAGGTATCTTTCCAGACGCGCTCGACCTCGGGGCCGACGAGTTTGCCCCAGCCAGGGGTAACGGACTCAGCTACAAACTGACCACTAAAGTCAGGGTTAAATTGATAGACAGCCACGCGATCGCATTGCAGCAACAGCCGCACTTCTTTAGTGGTGATGTTAAAGATACTGTTGATATCCAAGGATTGACGAATACGATCAATGACTTGGGCCACGGTGCGATCGCGATCGGCGGCTTGGGTAATCCGTTCTGACTGACGACGCAGTTGGGCCACGGTTTCGGCTTGTTGCAGGGCCACTCCCAGTTGGTCAGCGATACGCTGCAACAGGTCAACTTCGCTGTTTTGCCATTCGCGGGGGCCGTCGTTCTGATAGGCGGCTAGGATTCCCCAGAGATGTTCGCCTTGGAAAATCGGAACCAGGGCATAGGCCCGGGCCTCAAACTGTTCGAGGAGTTCGACGTGGCAGGGGTCATGGCCGATGGTGTAGATATCACTCACTGCATAGGTTTCATGGTCGGCGTAGCGTCCTCCTTGGTTTTCTTCGAGGTAGGTATCTTTCCAGACGCGATCGACATCTTCGCCGACGAGTTTGACCCAGCCGGAGGTGACGGACTCGGCTACGAACTGACCACTAAAATCAGGGTTAAATTGATAAACGGCCACGCGATCGCACTTCAGCAGCAGACGCACCTCCTTGGTGGTCGTGCGGAAGATAATGTCGATATTCAGCGATTGTCGAATCCGCTCAATCACCCGTGCCACACTGCGATCGCGGTCTTGAACCCGGTCAAAGGAGTAACGTAGCCGTTCTAGAACATCCTCAACTTGCTGAGGGTTGGGGTCTAACATAGACCGATGATGGCCATTGAGACTTTGGCTGAAGCTGATCAACTCGCTCGCCACTTGGCGCAAAATGGCAATTTCTCGCTCTGACCAGGAATAGGGGTTCTGACAATGTTGAACCGACAACACCCCCCAGAGTTGCTGGCCTAGTTTCAAAGGAATTGTCAGGGCCGCTTGTACCTGGTAGCGGTTGAGAATTTGTTGTTGGTGAGGGGTTAAGTTAGTACGAGATTGGTCGGCGATGGAGATAAAGCCGAGGCTTTGGTAGTCATCGAGGGTTTCAAAGCCAAAGGCCGCAATATGGAGGCGATCGCCCAACGCCGGTGTCCAGCCTCGGCCAACGGCTTCAGCGACAACCGTTCCGGTGAGGTTGGCCCCGTTAACACTGGTCAGGGGGAGTCCCGCTTCAGACATCCCGTTACCATTTGCACCGCCACCTTGTTCTAACCCAGTTCCTTGGCTTGGGAATTGGTCGATAAAGCTGTCAATGCTGCGATCGCAGAGGCGGTAAATTAGGGCGCGATCGCACTTAAATACCTCCTGCAGTTGCACCACCAACTCCTGACAAGCGCTTTCAAGGCTCGTCGCCGTCTGTAAGGGTTCGGTAATCAGGGCCGCCTGTTGGCGAATTGCTTTGAGTTGCTGTTCAAGGCTTTGAGCGATCGGGGCCGAGAGGTTGGTTGTGGCCGCAGATGTAGATTCGCGAGGAGACATGGCTTAAGAAAAAAGGCAAGAGACAACAAGCAAACGGGAGGAGAAAGCGAAAGACCC
>CAZXWM010000432.1:0-3001 GCA_964644215.1 uncultured Phormidium sp. | reverse complement strand
GTCTTGGAGACACTCGGTTTCTGGGGTTGGGGTTAGGGTTTGGTGAAGCGGTAGCGATCGCACAGTACGGCGTAGAATAGACCACTAAAGAGGGTTTGTGCGCCTATGAGAATTAAAACCATCCCGGTGATGGCGGGACGGATGGCGTAAAGGGGACCAAATTCGGCGGCAAACCAATTGCGTAATACTGAGAGTTCGATGCCGATGCCGATTCCCACCATGACCAGGGAGAATAGCAGGATTTTCTCGATGCTGACGGCGTTGACGAGCCAATCCATGCGGGGCGATCGCCGCTGAATGCGATGGGTTAAGGTATATAAATGGGCTAATAGTCCCGTCAGTAGCAGTTCGTACCCCAGCAAACAGGATAACGCCGAAACAACAATCCAATGGTCGTTAAAGCGCAATGTTCCCACGTAGACGGCTTCTCCTCCGGGAGAGAGGTTTAGCATCACCGCCAAAATCAAGCCAAAGCTGAGTAGGAAGCTGCCGGGAACCCAGTAAATGACTTTGGGGGCAAACAGGAGAATATACTTGAGATGTCGCCAACCGTCGGACCAGGGCCGCAAATGGGGCGGGCGATCGCGTCCATCGGGGTGTAAAGTAATAGGGATTTCCGTCATTTTCAACCCCAACATCGCCGCTTTGACCAACATTTCTGAAGCAAACTCCATCCCCGGTGATTCCATCTGTAACCGTTGAAACGCTCGTTTGGAAAAAGCCCGCATTCCACAGTTGACATCAGAAAACTTAGACTGATAAAGGCGATTAACTACCGCTGTTAACACCGGAGTTCCCAAATAGCGATTTTTCCAAGGCATTGCCCCCGGTAAAATCTCTCCTTTGAGGCGAGTTCCCACCACTAAATCGTAGCCTGCTTTAAGCTGTTGTACCATCGCAACAGCTTCGCGAAAATCATAGGAATCATCGGCATCTCCCATGACCACATAGGTTCCGACAGCAGCATTAATTCCCCAAATCAAAGCCGCGCCATAGCCCCGAATCGGAACATCCACAACTCTTGCCCCGAGGGACTTTGCTAACGCTTGAGACCCATCCTCTGACCCATTATCGGCGACGACAATTTCCCCTCGCAAGCCAAGATTAGAAATCGCTGTTTTCGCTTTTTTAATACAAATTTCTAGGGTTAACGCTTCGTTTAAGCAAGGCAGAACAAAGGACACATCAATTAGATTGGCTTTTGATGTACGCTGTTCGAGTTCCGTCCTCGAATTCATAATTGCATCCCTCAAAAGATAGTGAAATTAACAGGTTCGTTTCCAGAATTTACTTTAAAGTATGGTCTGAACTTCGACACTCGAAGGGGGTTGACCCCACCGTCAACATTATCCAAGTCTCTCTCATGATGAAACACCGTTCCCTGGGGATTCTCGGTCTACTGATTCTACAATTTGTTCTCCTGACGCTAATTAGCCTCTGGATTATCCCCCAGTATCAAAGCTGGCATGGCTTTGACCTACAACATTACCACCGTATCTCCCTCTATTTGCAAGCCGGACTCATCCCCTACCGGGATTTTCTACTAGAGTACCCCCCGCTGGCCCTAATTCCCATCCTAATTCCGCAGCTATTCTCGCCTCAGACTCCCCTGGATGCGGTAGATTACGCCATCGGCTTTGTGATGGAGAATCTCATCCTCACCAGTCTCCTGGGAGTCGGCCTAGCCGTCATTCCTCATCCCCGCCGCCAGCAAACTCTGATTGGCTATCTCGTCTTAACGGTTCTTTTGGCCCCTCTGCTTCCCTGGCGATATGACCTATTTCCCGCTGTACTGACCTTGGGGGGACTTTTGGGGATAATTTTCAATTTTCCGCTTTTGGCTGGTATAGCGCTCGGTCTAGGCATCGCTACGAAGCTCTATCCGGTGGTGTTACTCCCCCTCTGGTTGTTGTATTTTGCTGCCTCTCGTGACTGGGGTGGAGTGGGGAAACTCAGTTTGGCTGCGATCGCCACCACAATTGCCAGTTTTGCCCCGTTTTGGTATCTAGCCGGGGACAGTTTCACATCTTTTTTAACCTATCATAAAGACCGAGGCTTACAAATTGAAAGTAGTTGGGCGGGACTGATTAGTTTAGGTCATGTTTTAGGACTCACTGAAGCCAGTTCAGAAATGAGTTATGGCGCTCAACATATCATTTCCCCTCTCGCTAATCCCTTGCTAACCGTACAACCCATTGTATTTGTGGGAACTATGCTGCTGATTTATGGTTTGGGCGGTTTTGTTTTTCGGCAAGAGTTTCGCCAAAATAATCATATCAAGCAGCGGACTTTAGTTGTTTTTTCTCTAGCAGCTTTGCTCGGATTTATTCTTACTAATAAAGTATTTTCACCGCAATATCTTATTTGGTTACTGCCTTTTGTGCCGCTGCTGCGATCGCCAACCGTTGCCCTAGTTAGCGTCAGTTTTGCCCTAACAACAACTGTTAGCTTTGTTACCCGACAACTTCGCTTAATGTATTCACCATCTGTAGTGATGTTAAACCTGCGTAATTTCATTTTGTTCGTGGTTTTACTGGTGATTATAGTAACGTTTCTTAAAAAAATGACATCCGTCAAGATTTCTCGGCTATAATTAGGTAAATAGAGACTGTGCCGAAATAAAAATATCTGTTCCCTAGTGCCGTGCAAATTATGGTTAGAGAACTCTCAACATCGACAGACATCATCTACCCCGATAGTGACGGACAACCGATGGCGGATAATACCAAACAATTTCGCTGGATTGTGGTGATTAAAGAGAACTTAGACTTACTCTTCGCCGACCATCCCGATGTGTTCGTCGCCGGAGATTTACTCTGGTACCCCGTCGAGGGAAATAACCGGATTCGTCGCGCACCCGATGCGATGGTAGTATTTGGACGACCGAAAGGCGATCGCGGGTCCTATAAACAATGGGAAGAAGATAATATCGCGCCGCAAGTGGTCTTTGAAATTCTCTCACCGGGAAATCGTTTCTCAGAGATGTTAGCCAAACAAGAGT
>CAZXWM010000431.1:0-3030 GCA_964644215.1 uncultured Phormidium sp. | reverse complement strand
GTGAAGTGATTCGAGAGCTTTGTCTTGAGCCACTTGGCCTTTCAGTCACCGACACCGCTAAAGCCTTGGGGGTCAGTCGTAAGACACTGAGTGCCATCCTGAATCAGCGTGCTGGGATCAGCCCAGAAATGGCAGTTCGCTTATCCATTGCATTTGACACCACGGCGGAAAGTTGGCTAAACCAGCAAATCCAGTATGATCTTTGGAATGCTGAACAGCATCGCAAAGACCTGCAAGTGAAACGCCTTGTCAACAGCGAATCCCTGGAAGTCACATAACAACCGGTTCAACTCGGACGCGGCTAACCGCCGGCACGTTTTTTGCCTCAAATTAAGTCGAGTGTAATTTATTGCATTGACCCCAAAAAAGCCCAAAAAAGTCAGAGCAAAAAATGTCGGAACGACTTTTTTTGGGTTAACATAAAACCTAACCACCCCACATTTATCACTCCCAAAAACTCAATGTTCCGGCTCCAAATGCAAGTTGCGAACCATCTTCTTCTGCACTCCATTAATGAGTACATAAAAGACCGGAATCACATAGAGACTCAAGAGCGTCGAAACCAACATTCCGCCCACCACAGACATCCCAATCGAGACCCGACTAATCGCCCCAGCCCCAGTCGCAAATGCCAACGGCATTAAACCGAAAATGGTCGAAAATGCTGTCATCAAAATTGGCCGAAAACGAATCCGACCCGCCTCAACGACTGCTCGATAAATAGAGAGTCCTTCTTCTCGTTTCTGATTGGCAAACTCCACAATCAAAATAGCATTTTTGGTCGCCAAGCCAATTAACATAATCAAGCCAATTTGACTATAGATATTCAACTCTAAGCCAAAGAGCATCAACGCTCCCAACGCCCCAACTAGAGACAGAGGAACCGTTAACAAGACCACAATCGGGTCTAAATAACTCTCAAACTGAGCCGATAAGACCAAGAAAATAAAGGCCATCGCTAAGCCAAAAATAAAAGCCGTCGCTTCCCCGGCTTCGGCAAACTCCAGAGATTGCCCAGCCAACGCCGTTGTCACCCCATCAGGGGTTATTTCATCCGCTAACTCTTGTAACGCAGTAATCGCCTCTCCTAAGCTATACCCCGGAGCGGGACTTCCTTCAATTGTCGCTGAACGAAAACGCTGATAATGCTCAATTTGCGGGGGAGTTGTCGTTGTTGCCAGACGTACTAAATTACTCAGCGGCACTAACTGTCCCTCACTGGTTCGTAGAGAAAGTTCCCGAATACTCTCAGGACTCAGACGGAATTGTTCCTCAGCCTGAACCACTACCTCATAGCGGCGATTTTCTCGGTTAAAGCTGGTAATTTCCTGGCCACCTAAGAGAATTTGTAAGGCATTGGAAATGTCTTGAGTGCTAATTCCGAGATTAGCCGCTTGTTGACGGTCAATCTCTACGGCCACTTCAGGCTGAGTCAATTTCAAGGTCGTATCGACATTCCTCAATTGAGGGAGTTGATTGGCACGTTGGGCTAACTCCCCGGAAATGTCCGCTAACTGCTCTAAACTTGGTCCTTGTAACACCAATTGCACCGGCTGACCAAAACCTCCACCGGGTAAAGCCGGCGGATTAACCGGAAAAATTAAGGCCTCAGGAATTTGCGAAAAGCGTCCAAATAACTGTCCAACCAGGGCTTGTTGAGCTTGCTGAGGTTCTTCTCGTTGCGACCAAGGTTGCAGGCGAACAAAAGCAATCCCCTGATTCACCTGACCCGGTGCGCCGCGTCCAAACGCGCCAATTGTAAAGTAATAGCGGACTTCGGGCATTTCCTCATAGACGGCTTCGATTTGACGCATCACGTCATCGGTATAGTCGATACTGACTCCCTGGGGCGCATTGACAATGGTTAAAATCTGTCCCCGGTCTTCGTCGGGCAAGAAGCCTTTGGGAATTTGGGTAAATAAAATGCCCAGTAGACCAATTGAGAGGATGAAACCGGCCACAATTAAGGGTTTAACAGACAGGGCCAACCGCAGACTTGAGGCATAAAAGTTAGCGGCGGCGGTTAAGAGATCTTCGACTTTATCGAAAATCCAGCCATGCAGCATTGAGTGAGGTTTCAGGACTCGGGCTGATAAACTCGGGGCTAGGGTGAGGGCGACAAAGGAGGAGACAATCACAGACCCGGCTAAGGTGAGGGCAAATTCGGCAAATAACTCTCCGGTGACGCCGGTTGCAAAACCCACCGGGAGAAATACGGCCACCAAGACGACGGTGGTGGCAAAGACGGCAAAGATGACCTCTTCTAAGCCTTTGATGGCAGCTTGATAGGGTTTCATCTCCTCTTGTTCGATGTAGCGGACGATGTTTTCTAAGACGACGATGGTATCGTCCACAACCAGTCCTGTGGCTAGGGTGAGGGCGAAGAGGGTCAGGGTGTTAATCGAGAAGTCGAGGATAAACATAATCCCGAAGGCTGAAATCAGCGAGACGGGAATGGTCACAGCGGGGACAATGGTGGCTCGCCAATCGCGCAGGAAGAAGAAAATCACGACGATGACGAGGAACACGGCAAGATAGAGAGACCCCCAGACTTCATCGATCGCCAGTTGCACAAATTCTGAGTTATCGACGGCGACTTCATAATTCATCCCTGGGGGGAAGTCGGCTTTGAGGTTTGCCATTTTGTCCCGGGCGTCGGCGGCGACGTTGAGGGTGTTGGCGGTCGAGAGTTTGACGACCCCTAAACCGACCGCTGGGCGACCGTTGAAGCGCACGAAGGAGCGATCGTCTTCGGCACCGATTTCGGCGTAGCCAATGTCTTGGAAGCGAATTTGCGTGCCGTCGCTGGTGGTTCGCAGCACTAGGGCTTCATATTCTTCAGGTTCCCGCAGTCGGCCGAGGGTTCGCACGGAAAATTCATTTCGATCGCCTTCGATGCGTCCGCTAGGGAGTTCGACGTTTTCTTGCCGCAGCACGTTTTCAACATCGAGAATGGTCAGATTGCGGGCTTCGAGACGTTGCGGGTCGATCCAAAGCCGCATGGCGTAGCGACGTTCGCCACCGATGATG
>CAZXWM010000430.1:0-3039 GCA_964644215.1 uncultured Phormidium sp. | reverse complement strand
GTTTCTTCGGTTGTTAACTCCCCATTTGCCGCAGTTTTAAACACACAAATAACCGCCGAAGTATCTGGATGCTCAATCTTATCATAGGCGATTTTAGCATCTTTTTTAACCGGGGCATCAATCCCCGGCGTGTCAATAATTACATTCCCATCTTCTAAGAGAGGATGATGACAGTAATAGTTAATTTTCTTGAGAACCGAACTATTCTGACTGCGCCGAACATATTGGGACGCTTCCTCAAGGCTGTGGGCGTTGAGTTGTACCATAGAGTAGGTGGCATTGTTGACCGTATCAATGCGATCGCGATTCGCCTGCAAACCCAAAACAAGCTGTTCCAATAACTTCGCCTGTTTCGCCCGTTCCGTGCGACTTTCACCCCCTTCAGCTTCCCAAATTCCTTGAGACATCTGACTGAGTTTATCCAATTGCTGAGTATCACTCAAATCGCCCATTTCCGAAATCGCCAGCAGTTGACTCAACTCGCCAATTTGTTGGCGAATTTCCACCTGGCTCAAAAATGTTAACTCAACTCGTTCCTGATTCGGGTCTGGCTCATATTCAATATAACATTCCGTTCCCGTGGCGTGACCCTGGGCGCTATAGAGCAGTTCTCGCTCCAACAGTGCGTTAATCAACATCGATTTCCCGGCACTAAACGCGCCCGCAAAGACAATTTCAAAGCGGGGTGAAATAGCTTTATTTAAGGAGGTGCGAATTGTTGCGGTATCCTGACTTGGGAGTGTGGCTTCAGCATTCTGGAGTTGAACCAGGGTTTGTACCTGAGTATCCAGGTTTTGGCATTGGGGAGGGGTGGGATTCATAATACCTTTGACTAAAATGGTCGGTCGGACTGTAGTTACAGAGCCGTCTTCTAATTGTACGGAAATGTGACGATTTTTTTCTAAAACCATGAGCTGGGTCTTGGAGTCTGACAGACTCACGTTGTTATGATACTCTTATCTCTTGTGACAAGAGGCGATCGCGGTAATTCAGTAGATAGACTATGAAACGACGGTATTGGTTAGTGGTGGCCATCGCCTTTCTCCTAATTGTTAACGCTCATCGCCTGACTGGGGGACTATTCCCAGCACAACTCGTCCCCAAACAACTCCTCTCGGGCCTAGAAACCTCCGTCGATGACCTGTCCCTAGACGATGTCAGCGAATCTCCCCCGAGAGTATCCAGAGAATCCGAGGCCCCGATTGTCCTCTACGGGGACACCAACCGCGATGGAATCGTCCGCAACCCCGAGGATCTTGAGGGCCGCGATCGCTGGTCCTGGGACAAGGGAATCCTGCTTCCGTTTAACCAAGACGACGATAACCTCAACGGCGTCCCCGACTGGCAAAACTCCCGTCCCATCGACTTCACGCGCGATCGCGAACTGGCCCTACTGCGTCTCAACATCCCCGATCCCTGGCAAAACACCCCCATCTTCCTCCACGCCAACCAAGCCGCACGTCCCCAGCTGCGGGCCTTTCAACGAACCCACCAAGGCTGGGTTCCCGTAGACTTAACCGGACAAACTCCCCTGAACAGCGGCCGTAACCTCGTCATCGGCATGGAAGCCACAGACTTTGCCAATCAAGACTGGAATGGCTTTGCCGTCGTCACCGCCTTCATCCCCGATGGCGGCGAAATTGTGCAACGCGATCGCATCGCCATGCGCGTCACCCCCTGGTTGATGTCATCCAACCTCAACCCCCCGCAACGAGTGTTCGTCAGTCCCCAGTCCAATAGTGCTTTCCTCCCCCAACTGCAAGCAGAAACCCAAAGCCAAAACCTCGATCTCAGCACCGACTCCAGCGGTGTACTCTGGATGCAAGACACCATGGAAATTGGCTTCATGCAGTTCCCCAGTCGTGGCGAACTCCATGTTATCCCCGCCGTCCTCAACGGCCTTCGTAGTAGTCGCATTGATGGCTTCTCCCAAACCCTCCTAGGACGAGACTTTGGCTGGTTTTCCGTCGCCGAACCCCGTCCCCTCCCCGCCGCCTACTCCTGGATTGACTGGTATGGCAACTTAGAAGTCTCCCCACCCCTTCCCGGCTATCCCTGGGGGCGCATTTACTACGGCGTCGCCAACGATTACAGCCTCCATCCCGAACTCTTGGCATTTCTCGACGCGCAACAACTCCAGGCCCCCGCCGTGGCCCTCGATACCTCCTGGCTGTACATCGGTCATGTCGATGAAATTGTCAGCTTTATCCCCGATGGAAATGGGTCATTTTTGGCCCTTGTCACCTCCCCAGGGGCCGGGGTTGAGTTCCTCGAAGATTTAGCCGAACAGGGATACGGCGATGCAACCCTGGCCCAGGGATTAAGTGGACAGGCCACCGTCAATCAGTTATTAGCCAATACGTCTCTCATCGACCATAACCGTCAACTGCAACAAGACCATCTCAACCCCATTCTGGATACCCTGAAACGAGAGTTTCAACTTACCGACGATCGCATTCGTCTCGTTCCCGCCCTCTACCACCCCCTGGGGGATGCCATCTTCCCCAATTTGGTCAATTTGCTCGTTTTGGGCGATCGCCTGCTTGTAAGCGATCCTCACGGGGCAATCATCGAGGGGGGCGATCGCCTGCAAGAGGTATTTCTCGACCTCATCGAGGGAACCGGATTAAGCGTCGGCTTCCTCAACGATACGGAATATCACGAACTCAAAGGGAACATCCACTGTGCCACGAATGTTCTGCGTCAGGGGTCAGAACAAGCTTTTTGGAGTGCCTTACCCGATCCCATTAAACCCTAATTTGGTCTGTTTTGAGTAGCCCCCGCATCCTATCAATTGCACTAGAACGCTCAGTCTTAGAAATTAAGCGGCCTTGAAACGATGCCGCTTCCCGTTGCTCCGTCATGCTTTCCATGACTTTTTCAATCAAAACCGCCTTGTCTGAATCCGATAATGCAGTGGCTTCGGAAATGATTTGGTTGAGAGTTAACATGGGATTTCTAGAAGTCCAGAGGTTAACTTTCAGTCTAACATACCGCTTTCTTAGAGAGAGAATCCAACTGTTTTCCCAGACGTTCCCA
>CAZXWM010000429.1:0-3047 GCA_964644215.1 uncultured Phormidium sp. | reverse complement strand
TATGTCTGTTTAATCTGATTCCCGGCTTACCCCTCGATGGAGGGCAAGTTCTCAAAGCTGCTATTTGGAAAGCGACGGGCGATCGCTTTAAAGCCGTTCGTTGGGCCGCCAAATCGGGGGGGTTTCTGGGAACCGGGGCGATCGCCTTTGGTTTATTTGTGGCCCTGACGGTTCCAGGATTCACCGGAGGCTTCTGGATGGCCTTGATTGGTTGGTTTATTCTGCAAAATGCCAACAACTATGGCCGCGTCACCAGCTTACAAGAACTGCTGCTCAAGACTCCCGTCAGCGACGCGATGACACGACAGTTTCGGGTGGTAGATGGCCAGATGACGATTCGCGAGTTTACCGATCGCTACCTACTTTCGGAGTTGTATGAGGGACAATCTCAGCATCAACCCTTTTTTGCTGCCTCCAATGGACGCTATCGCGGCGCGATTCGGCCCGAAGATCTGCGGACGGTTGAGCGATCGCGCTGGGAGACGCAAGCCTTGGAAACCATCGCTCATCCGCTCTCGGAATTGGTGACACTTCCGGAAACAGCAACGGTGTTGGATGCGATTTTGCAATTGGAGCGATCGCAGCTACGGGAGTTGACCCTTTTAACCCCAGCCGAGGCCGTTGCCGGAGTCGTAGATCGAGCGGGAATTGTGCAGACGATCGCCCAGAAAACCGGTATGGTGATTGCCAAGGCTGAGGTGGAACGGATTAAAACGGAGGCTCGTTATCCGACGAATTTGCCCCTAGTGGCGATCGCCAAATCAATCCCACTCGATTCGTGAACTTGGCTACCCTGTTTTGCACCTGTTATGACCTTTGAGCCACCTGAGTCTAATCCGAACAATCTGGACGAGGATGTAAAAGAAAATCCCGACGATGTGGGAGACTCATCAACCAACCATCCCTGGTTTGAGGCGGGCCGCTTGTCTTCGCCGCCGTCTTCGCCAGGGTCGGAAGCGACCTCTAAAGCCACCGCTAAAGCCTCACCGCCTCCCGATGAGCAACTCCGCCAACGGCTAACTCGCTGCCTGGACCTCGAGGCTGAGTTGAAGGATCTCGCCGCCTGGCGAGAACCGGCCCCCTTAGAGGGATGCGATCGCGCCACATCAACAGTCGCTCGGGCCTCGCTCGCCGGGGATTTAGAGGAGTTGGCTCGTCAGTCTTTTGAGGCTCCCTCACCTCAGAAAAATCAGGCGTTAGCCACCGCCATTGCTCTGAGGGAAGCGACTCTCGAACGTCAATTTTGGCATCAAGTCCCGGCCGCGTTGGGCGATCGCCGCCCACTGACTCCCCTGATTGACGCAATGAGCGATCGCCGGCTACATCAAGAAGCGGATATGCAGCAGGGGGCGATCGCCCGGTTACTGGACCAACTGCCCCAAAGGAGTCTCAATAGCCGTGAGTTTGACGTATTCAGCCATGAGGCGCAATCGTTGCTAGGAACGCTCCTGGAGATTGAACGCCGCCAGGGAGTGATTGAGGAGTTGCTGCGGCGCGATCGCACCCTTCCCGGAGCCATTGTCACCTTCTCAATTCTCTATCTCCTGGGTGCTGTGGCTCTCGTTGTGCTCTCCGTCATCTTTTGGGGCCATGGATTTGTCGTCGAGAGCGTGAGCCAGCAAACCTTACCCTTGATTGGCCTTCCTTGGCCCGTCTTCCTTTGGAGTTTATTCGGCAGTCTGACGGCGATCCTGGCTCGTTTCCTCTATCATCCCTTTCTCCGCTTGCGTGAGATGACGCAATGGATGCTCTTACGTCCCATTCAGGGGGTTGTCTTTGGGGCAGCCAGTTATTTTGTCTTGGATGCGCTCTTATCGTTGCTGACGCCATTCGAGTCGGAAACCCCACTGTCAATGACCGATGAGGCGATTTTGCTCTTGTCATTTGGGGTGGGGTTTAGCGATCGCTTGGCGATGATTGTCTTGCGTTGGATATCGCAGACGGAGTCTCAAACCCGCTGATTGTAGGGGAGTTTGGCCAGCAACCGGGCCATCATGCAGGTGTTGGAGACGCCCGCAAAGAGCAATCCGGCCCCAACAAAACCGCTCAGAAAGAGGAAGCCACTGTTAACAAATGCCCCCAGTACGGTTCCAATCAGAACCAAAGAGCCGGCCACGATTTGCACCTGGCGCATGATGCTAATCGGGGCATTTTTGTTGACAAGAGTGGGATGTCCGGCTTGTTTCCAAGCATTCAAGCCGCCATCGAGGTGGCTCACTTGCTCAAAGCCAGCGGCGAACAGCTTTTGCGCCGCTTGAGCGGAACGATTGCCACTTTGGCAATATAGGACGAAGGGGCGATCGCTGGGAATCTCCGCCGCATCGAAGCGAGACAGAGACATCAGTTGCGCACCCTCAATCTTCTCTCCGGCATATTCGGACGGTTCACGGACATCAATGACGAGGGTTTCGCCGGACTCCAACTGCTGTTTGAGGTGGCCTGGAGCGACAGCATTGAGTTTGTCGGTGGGGTTAGACGAGATGAAGGTCATAGATTTAAAGGGGATAGAGGGAACAATGAACAACAGGAAAACCTGGGTCTTGATTTTCGTTGTTACCTGGGTCTGAGAGCATCTACCTACGGCTAGAGTAACCGCTCGGCAACACAACTACTCTAACGCATTCTATCATATGGTAATAAAACTCCGCTACAAAACCCCTAACCAGCCGGTTAGGGGTTGACAAAGCATCGGAAGTGTGGTATTGGCTAGAGCGATCTAGTCAGCGGGAACCAAGAGATCTTTTTGAGGTTCTTGGCTTTTGATCACCACTTTACCCTCATCATCCACATCCACGAGAGCGCCGTCGCCATCTTGAATCCGGCCCGAGAGGATTTCCTCAGCGAGACTGTCTTCGAGGAGGCGCATAATTGCCCGACGGAGGGGACGCGCACCGTAGCTGGGGTTGTAGCCTTCTTCGACGAGGCGATCTTTGAATTTCTCCGTCACTTTGAGATCAATGCCTTGTTCCAAGAGACGGGCAAAGACTTCCTTGAGGAGAATATCGCTGATTTCCTTGACTTCCTCTTTGGTGAGTTGACGGAAGACA